>CAZRSM010000470.1:0-3696 GCA_964602755.1 uncultured Planctomycetales bacterium | reverse complement strand
AGCGCAGCTCGCTGGTGGCGTCCTTGAGCGAGAAGTACAGGTGGCCACTCTGGGGACGCGATAGCTGGCCGACCTCGCCCAGCACGTGCAGCGTGGGCGGCAGGTGGACTGCCAGGATGCCGCTGACCAGGTCGTTGACGGCCCGGGGCGTCAGCAGCCGTGGCTGCTCGCCGGCTCCGGGCCGCTCTTCGGGCGGTACGTTTATGCGTGACGGGTCGAACAACGAGCCGGATGTCATCACGATTGCTCCAGTGTGCAGTGGGCGGCGGGCTGAACTCCGGGCCGCTGCCGCACGGCGTGCTGATTGTGACGCGCGAACAGCAGGCCTGCCAGCGCCAGGGTCGCAGGCCGGGCACCGCCCACCACGAATGCGGAATGCCGCCCCCCCTCCCTCGGAGGGAGGGGGCAGGGGGAGGGTGGAAACCACCGAACGCGTGTTGCCGACGAACGAGCGCACCGCCCGCGGTCAGAGGGAATCGGCCACCGGAGTCTCGGCGTTCTTGTCGAACTGTGAACGCTTTCTTGCCGATAGGACAAGGTGGAACAATCGGCTCGTGGCGGTCCGCACTCAGACGCCGCGCAGCCGGGTAGAGGGCTGGCGCATGATCGTGGCCCGCAAACATGGGCAGACTCCTCCGACGGGGCGGCTGGGGGAGGCTGCCATTTCTCTAGGGGGCCGCCCCAGATCGCGTTACACGTTTGTAAGAACCACGGGGAACTATGCGAACTGCACGTGCCTACCACGGGCCGTCGACCCACCTCGGCGGCAGGATGAGAAAGGAGCACCAGGCCGCCCGCGCCCGGGCGCCTGGATCGCGCGGCTCGGCGGAAAGCCGCCCGCCGCCTGCGTGGGGACGTCAGTGTCCTCGTTGCAGCACGAATACGACTGGTCGCCGGCGATTTGAATCAATGGTGAATCTGGGTTGCTCAGCCAGATGACGACAATCGCACCACTGTGCCGGCGACCAGTTTCTTTCTATCTTCGGCGGCAAGCGAGCAGGACTCGATTTGCGCCGCCGCACTGACCCCGCCCCCCTGCCACCACCCCCCTGCCCTGCCGAACGCTTCATCACAGGCTCCTGCGCAGCCGTAGCGAATTGCCCACCACGCTCAGTGAACTGCCCATCATCGCCACGGTCGCCAGCGCCGGCGGCAACGGAGTGAACATCGCCACCGGAACCATCACCAGGTTGTACACGGCCGCCCAGAAGAGATTCTGCTTCATCACGCGCAGGGCCACGCGCGAGACGCGCACCGCCTCGGCGATCAGACGCGGCGAATGACCCACCAGGCAGACGTCGGCCGCCTCGCGGGCCACGTCGGCGCCGGTGCCGATGGCGATGCCGACCGTGGCGGCGGCCAGGGCGGGAGCGTCGTTGACGCCGTCGCCGACCATCGCCACGCCACGCGGATCGGCCGCCAGGCTGCGCACCCGCGCAAGCTTATCGGCCGGCGAAAGCCCGGCGGCCAGGCGCTCGATGCCCAGCCGCGACGCGACGGCCTGCACGACCGGCCGGCGATCGCCGGAGAGCAGCTCGATCTGAAGGCCGAGCCTCTTGAGCTCCGCTACGGCGGCGGGCGCTTCGGGGTGCAGCTCGTCGGCCAGCGCCAGCAGCCCGATGACCTGGCCGTCGGCCGCCACCCACACCACGCTCTGGCCGGCCTGTGCCAGCTCATCGGCCCGCCGGCGCGCCGGCGCGGTGTCGATACCCTGCTCGCTGAGCCACGCTTCACTGCCGACTACCACCGGCCGGCCGGCCACCGCGGCCGCCAACCCCGCCCCGGGCCGCGAAGTCAGGTCCTCCACGGGGGGCAGTTCGAGCTGCCGCTGCTCGGCGGCGGCGCTCACCGCCTGCGCCAGCGGATGCTGCGAGAGGCTTTCCAGGGCCGCGGCCAGGCGCAGGACTTCGGCCGGATCGTGCTCGCCCAGCGGCACCACCTCGATCACGTGCGGCTGGCCCAGTGTGAGTGTGCCGGTCTTGTCCAGCAGGATCACACCGACTTTGCCGACCGTCTCCAGTGCTGCGGCATCACGCAGCAGGATGCCGTGCTGGGCAGCGCGGGTGGTGGCCACCAGGACGGCGGTGGGCACCGCCAGTCCCATCGCGCAGGGGCAGGCGACCACCAGCACGGCGATCATGCGTTTGACGGCGTACAACGTGCCGGCCTCGCCCACCAGCAGCCAACCCGCCAGCGTGCCCAGGGCCACGAGCACGATCGCCGGCACGAAAACCGACGCCACGCGATCGGCCAGGCGCTGCACGGCCGGCTTGCTGCCCTGGGCGGCGGCCACCAGCTCGGCCACACGGGCCACGGCCGATTCGCGGCCGGTCCCGCTGGCCAGCATCTCGCCCAGTCCGTCGACCACCTGCGTGCCGCCGAGCAGCTCGTCGCCGACCGCGTGCTCGACCGGCAGCGACTCGCCGGTAAGCATCGATTCGTCGACGCTGACGCGCCCCGCGACCAGGGTTCCGTCGACCGGCACCGGCTCGTGAGCGCTCAGACGCAGGCGGTCGCCGGGCTGTACCGCCTCGATGGGGATGCACTCGGCCCGGCCGTCGCGGAGGCGCCAGGCCTGTCGTGGCAGGCGCGACAACAGGGCCTCGAGCGCCGCACCGGCCTGGCCGCGGGCCTTGGTTTCGAAGAACTTGCCGACCGAGACGAACAGCACGATCAGCACCGCCGACTCGAACATGTACAGTTCGGGTTGCCGCAGGGCCAGGCCCAGCAGGCCGCTGCCCAAGGCGGTCAGGGCGCCCAGCGTGACCAGCACGTCCATGTTGGCCCGGCCGGCCAGCAGGCCGCGCAATGCTCCGACCACCATCGGACCCGCGGCGGTGGCCAGCACTGCGACCGTGAGCGCCGCCTGGACGGCGGGCAGCAGCCAGGCCGCCGGCAGATGCGGATCGAGCGGGGCGCCCCAGACGTCGAGCGCCACCACGGGCAGCCCGAAGACGGTGGCGTAGAGAATCCGCCGCTTCTGGGCCGCGATCTCGGCCTGTCGGCGGGCGGCGCGCTGGTCCAGTTCGCGCAGCAGGTTGCTGCGCGGCGAAGCGTCGTAGCCGGCGGCGCGGACGGCCTCGATCAGACGCCCTGTGAGGGCCTGCGGATCGTCGGTGGTGGCGGTGACGGTGGCGCTTTCGGCCGCCAGGTTCACGCTGGCGCTGCTGACACCGTCGACGCTGCGCAGGGCCTTTTCTACGCCGCCGACGCAGCCCGCGCAGCGCATGCCGTGGATGTCGAGTTCAATGGTCTGCTGCGTCCGGTCCATGCGAGCAGATAATAGCGAACCGGCGCGTCTGTGGCGGAGTGCGTTGCAGGACGGCGGCGTTTTTCGCACAATGGGCGTCACCTGGATCCACGTGTGCGAGGACACCTGCATGTACACTCAGATTCGAACGACGACCGTGGCGGTTGTGCTGGGGTTGCTGTGCGCAGCGGCGCCGGCTCAGCAGCCCACGACCCAACCCCTGCCTCCCACGCGCAAGCTGCCGCTGCCCGACGAGAACGCCCCGCGCCTCAAGCTCAGCAGCAAGGTCTGGGACTTCGGCACGGTCTGGTACGGCGACGAGTGCAAGACCGAGCTGACGCTCTCCAACGCCGGCAAGTCGCCGCTGAAGATCGTCAAGATCGACTCGTCGTGCGGCTGCACGGTGGCCAAGCCGGCGGTGCGCGAGCTGGCGCCGGGCCAGAGCA
>CAZRSM010000469.1:0-3336 GCA_964602755.1 uncultured Planctomycetales bacterium | reverse complement strand
GCCAGCGCTACTTCTTCAACAGATGACCCGGTGAAATATCCGGGCCAGTGCAGCTTGCCCGCGTGACCAGCCCGCAGCCGGTTGCTACGCGTACCGCAGCCAGCGGACCAGCTCCTTGAGCGACGGCGGCTTGCCGTACATCAGCACGCCGACGCGGAAGACCTTGCCGGCCAGCCAGATCACGCCGACCACCGAGGCCCACAGCACCGCCAGCGTGGTGACTACCTGGACCAGCGGTATCTCCGGGTTGGCGCAGACCCGCAGGATCATCACGAAGGGCGTAATCGGCGGGATGTAGCTCAGCACGATGGCGAAGACCGAGTCGGGGTTCTGCGATATCTGCCACCACAGCATCATCGGTACGATGGTCAGCAGCGTCAGCGGGGCCGCCATGCTCTGGGCTTCCTTGACGGTGTTGCAGGCCGCGCCCACGGCCGCCAGGAAGGCCGAGAACAGCAGAAACCCGGGGATGAAGTAGAGCACCACGAAGGTCAGCCGATACGGCGTCACCAGATAGCCCATGCCGCGCGCCTCGGCCCCGCTGTAGCCCACCGAGGCCCAGATGGCCATCAACGTAGCGCCCACCCCCACCATGCCCAGGATCTTGCCGGCCATGAGCTGCGTGGGGCTGACCGCCGACAGCAGCACCTCGACCACCCGCGAGCTTTTCTCCTCGATCACGCTGGTCAGCAGTCCCTGGCTGATGGTCATGGTGCCCATGAACAGCAGGAACATGAACGCGAACGGCGTCATGAAGCGCACCAGGTCGTTGCCGGCGGTGGCCTGCCCGGTGGCCACGTCCAGCTCGCGGAGCTCGACGCCCTCTTCGAGCCGCTGGATCAGCTCATAGTCCAACGGCGGATCGTGCCGGGCGAAGCGCAGCCGCGCGATCGTCTCGCTCAGCAGCTTCTCCAGCGTCATCTGCACTTCCAGCGTGCTGTCCTTGCGGCCGAACTCGCAGGCCGGCCCGGCGGCCTGGTCGGCCGGGGCGCTGGCGGGCGTCTGGAGCACCTCGGCCGGCACGACCAGGTAGGCGTACAGCTCGCCGGCGCGCACCTGGCGGCGCAGCTCGTCGAGCGTGGTTTGCGGATCGGCGGCCAGCAGCTCGAGCTTGCGCTGCGGGTTTTCGTGGTTGTACTGCTCGATCCGCTCGGCCAGCGGCCCGAAGACCTCACCCGTGTGATCGACGACGGCGATGCGCCGCGTCTTGAGCACCTGTTTTTCGGCCAGCTTGCCTATCTTGTCGGTGCCGAAGATCAGCATGATCATCAGCATCGGCAGCAGGATCGAGCTGAACAGGAAGGTCTTGGTCTTGATGGTCTCGACGTACTCGCGCCAGGCAATGGTCAGTATCTTGTTCATGCCAGGCTCTCCTGCGTCGCCGGCTGGATAGCGTTGCCGACCTGAGCCAGGTCCTGCTCGACCAGCTTGACGAAGATCTCGTGCAGGTCGAGCCGCTGCACCTCGAAGCGCGAGACGCGCCCGCACTCGATGGCGCGGCGCAGCAGGACGTCGGGTTCGAGGCGTCGTTCGATCTCCAGCCGGGCGCTGCCGGCGGTGATTTCGCTGTCGATCACGCCCTCCAGTTCGGCCAGCGGGCCGAAGTCGCCCTCGCCTTCGATGATCACCTGCCGGCTCGAGAAGCGGGCCCGGATCTCCTCCAGTGTGCCCTCGATCAGCTTGCGCCCGCGGTTGATCAGCACCAGCCGGTCGCACAGCCGCTGGGCCTGCTCCATCTGGTGGGTGGAGAAGACCACCGTGGCGCCGCGGCGCTTGAGGTCGATGACCAGGTCCTTGAGGACTTCCATATTGATGGGGTCCAGCCCCGAGAACGGCTCGTCGAGAATCACCAGCTCGGGCTGATGCAGGATGGTGACCACGAACTGGAGCTTCTGGCTCATACCCTTGGAGAGCGCCTCGACGCGCTTGTGGCGCCACTGGCTGAGGCCCACCTGTTCGAGGCACTCGCCGATCCGGCCGTCCAGCTCGCGCCGGGCCATGCCCTTGAGCCGGCCGAAGTATCGCAGCGTGGCGTCGACGGTCATCTTGCGATACAGCCCGCGCTCTTCGGGCAGATAGCCGATGCGGTCCTTGACCTCCAGGGCCCGCGGGCGGCCCAGCACGCTGATCTGCCCGCTGTCGGGGTAGATGATGCTCATGATCATGCGGATGGTCGTGGTCTTGCCGGCCCCGTTGGGGCCGAGAAAGCCCACGATCTGCCCCGGCTGCACCGCCAGATCGAGCTGGTCGACCGCCAGAAAGTCGCCGTAGCGCTTGACTACTTTGTGCAATTCGATGGCGTTGGTCACGTTCGTGTTTCCTCGCAGCGGCCCGCCTTGGGCACTCAAGCCGCCGCCGGTCGGGCCGCCGACCGTCGACGGGCCGCAGCCCCGCTGACCGGTGGCTGCCGCCATACAGGAATACCGTCCTGACGGCCCGCGGTTTATTCGAGAACCGGCGGTTATTTGTAACGCCAAAGCCGGCCCGAGGCGACACTGCCGGCCAGGCCGATTAATCGCTATCATGGCCGCTCTGGCTGCAGGCCGGAGCCGCGCCCCGCGGCAACGGCACCCGCGCGACGGCCCGGCAGGGCGCCGGCGAGAAGAAAACCGAATCTCGAGCAGGCTGGGGATGACCGACATGAGCGACAACGACACGTCCCGCATCGCAAACCTCGATCCGCAACCCGTGTGGCGCTTCTTTACGGCCCTCTCGGCCGTGCCGCGGCCCTCGAAGCACGAAGAGCTGGTCCGCCAGCACGTCCGCCGCTGCGCCGAGCAGGCCGGCCTGAGCGTGCGCGAAGACCAGGTCGGCAACCTGCTGATCAAGGTGCCGGCCAGCCCGGGCTGCGAGAACGCCCCCACGGTCGTGCTCCAGGGCCACCTCGACATGGTGCCCGAGAAAAACGCCGACAAAGAGCACGATTTTGAAAAAGACCCCATCGAGCTGCTGCTGACCACCGAGGCCGAAACCGGCGAGCAGATCGTCACCGCCAACGGCACCACCCTCGGGGCCGACAACGGCATCGGCCTGGCCCTGGCCTGGGCGGCGGCTACCGAGCCGGACGTCAGGCACGGCCCGCTCGAACTGCTCTGCACCGTGGACGAAGAGGCCGGCATGACCGGCGCCAAGGCCCTGAGCAGCGACTTCTTCGAAGGCAACATCCTCATCAACCTCGATTCGGAAGAGGACGACGCCATCTACATCGGCTGCGCCGGCGGCTGCGACAACACCCTGACCTGGAAGCTGCCGCTCGAAGCGGCCGGCGACGGCTGTCAGCTCTGCCGGGTCACCGTGCGCGGCCTGCGCGGCGGCCATTCGGGCGGCGACATCCAC
>CAZRSM010000468.1:0-9120 GCA_964602755.1 uncultured Planctomycetales bacterium | reverse complement strand
TTACGTTTTTTGACCCTGGCAAGACCCGCCAAGTTTGCGATTGGCTGGCGCCGACTGGCAGCTCCGCCAACGCGAAGACACGTGCCAGTTTGGCAGCCCCGGCAGCGGCCGTGCCCGCTCCGGAACCGGCTTGAGAAGGGTCAGTATTCGTACATCTCCACGCGGCGGTCGGCGAACGGATTGGTCCCCGGCGCGAAATACTTGTCAGCCGCCTGGTGAGCCTCCACCGTAACCGCCAGCGCTGCCTCGGCCAGCCCGCTGCCGGCGCATTCCAACCGGCGGCCCGCGGGATCGAAAACCACCATGCCGCCGGACGTAACGCCCGCCACGAAGACGCGGTTCTCGACCGCCCGGCAACGGAGTGTCCGCAGCTCGACCCCGCTGCCGAAAGCCAGCACCACGTGGACTCCCGCCAGCGCCCAGACGCGCACCGGCGCGAACGACCGCAGCTCGTCAGCCGACAACGCCATGACCTGCGCGCCGCCCACCGTTACCGGCGCCGGCAGTGGCCCATCCAACACCGTCGGCGAGGCGTCCGGCCCCGCCAGCGGCGTCCGCACCGGCGTCAGCACCAGCGTGGCATCACGATCGTCCGCAGCCAAGCCGTCGAGCAGGCTCCGCTCGACCCGCGGCGTCCACACCAGCCGCAGCGGCCGCGCGTCGACCGCCGGCCGGCGAGCCGGCTCGGACGACAGCAGACGCGCCCGCTGCGCCGGCGAAACCGCCGGCCGCCGCGGCTCGCGCGGCTCCACCTCGGCCAACACCACCGCCGTGCCCTCCAGCGGGCACTGCGCCACCACGTTTCCGTCGGCGTCGCACACGATGCTCGAACCCATGAACTGCGTATGGCCTTCGCGCCCGCACTTGCTGCACGACGCAATCGGCACGCCCAGCTCTCTGGCCCGCTCCGGGATCAGCACATCGGGCTGCGGGTTCCAGGGCTGATCCGGCGTGCCGACGTTTACCCAGGCGGTCGGTTGCAGGATCAGCCGTGCTCCGCGGGCCGCCAGCGTGGCGGGTATCTCCGGCAAGCGGGCATCGGCGCAGATCATCAGCCCCACCGGTCCCCACGGCGAGTCGAACACCTCCAGCCGCCGACCCGGCTTGAACAGCGCACGGTCGAAGTCCCACAGGAAGCACTTGTCGTATTCGCCGAGCGTGCGTCCGTCCGGGCCGAACAGCACCGCGCGGTTGGCCAGCCCGGCCGGTCCCTCCGCGACGTAGCCGGCGCAGATGCCCATCCGATGCTGCCGCGCCCGTTGTGCCAGCCGCTCCAGAAAGAAGGTGTAATCGGGCATGCCGGCCTGCCGGGCGCGCTGGTACACGTCGACCGCCCCGAACACATACGCCGGCCAGACGCATTCCGGCAGCAGGGCCAGCCCGGCGCCTGCCCGAGCCGCCTGGTCGAGCAGGTCCTCCGCGAGCGCTACCGTCTCGGCCCAGTCCTCAAGCCGGCTGCCCGGCATCTGCACCAGAGCAATTCGCACTTTCATGATGCCTGCCCGACCGCCGCGTTGCTCAGCCGTGCCGCGCGCCGCCGGCGCCACTCCAGCAGCCCCAGCGCGGTGAGCGCCCCGGCGGCGTCGGCCAGCCAGTCGGTCACCGACGGCCCGCGGTTGACGAAGCGTTGCAGGTATTCATCGATGGCGCCGTAGCTCAGCAGCACCACCGCCGCCACGTACACGAACTGCCCTGATAACGGGCGCCGCACGGTCTCGCCGCAACGCCAGTACAGAAACGCCAGCAAGGCGTACATGATGAAATGCAGCACCTTGTCTTCGCTGGGGAAAGGCACCGGCAGGTCGGGTCGCGGAAAGTGCGTGGCGCAGAAAATGTATACCCAGTAAGCCGGCAAGACCCGGCGATACCACAGCTCCCAGCCTCTCGACCAGCCCCAGCCCACGCCTCGACTCACTGGCCGGCGCCCGCCGCCCCGGGCGCGCCCACGTCACCGCCCGGCGTCGGCGGCGCGAGCTTCTCGGGCAACGGCGCCAGCGGATGCGGCCCATCCGAGAGGGTCACCTCGTCGGCCGGCCGCTGCCCCTGCGCGACCACCGACTCGCCGACCGCCGCCGGCGCTTCCGCGGCAGCCTCGCGCTCGCCGGCCATCGCCAGCACTTCGTCGGTCAGGGCCTGGTAGTCGGCGGCGCCGTGGCAGCCCGGCGCATACTCGAAGATCGTCTGGCCGAAGCTGGGACACTCGGCCAGCTTGACGTTGCGGCGGATGACGGTCTCGAAGACGCGCGCCCCGTACCAGGCGTCCTCCGGCGTGGCGGCGGCGAGAAAACAGCGCACGTCGTTGGCCACTTCCTGGGCCAGGCGGGTGGCGCTCTCGTACATGCACAACACGATACCGCTGATGCGCAGCTCCGGGTTGAGCACACCCCGCACCAGCGTCACGGTCTCCAGCAGCCGGCCCAGCCCCTGGAGTGCCAGAAAGTGCGGCTGCAACGGAATAATGGTCTCCCGCACCGCGCACAGGGCGTTGACAGTCAATGTGCCCAGCGACGGCGGACAATCGATGATGAGATAGTCGAAGCGCTCGCCCAGGCTCGCCAGGGCGGTCTTGAGAATCAGCTCGCGGTCGATTCGGCCCGCCAGCTCCAGCTCGGCGCCCACCAGATCGAGGCTGGCCGGCAGGAGTGCCAGGCCCTCGTTCAGCTCGCGGAGCGCCTGCCCGACCGGCCGGCCCTCGACCAGCACGTCGTAGACGCCCGGCTGGTCGTCGGCCGGATCGACTCCCACATGCATGGTGGCATGCGATTGGGGATCCAGGTCGACCAGCAGGACGCGCCGCCCGGTCCGCGTCAGCCCGGCTGCCAGGTTGACCGACGTGGTGGTTTTGCCCACGCCGCCCTTCTGGTTCAGGATGGCAATCGACCGCATGTTGCGAGTATACGCCACCGGCAAGGCTGAAAAAAGCCGCCTTCCACGGCCGACCCGCCGACGACGCGGGCGGTTGCCGTTTGCGGCTCGCTTGCCGCCGGGCGGTTTGGCGGCGATAATGCCCGACCGGAGCTTTTGACAATCGAGAGCTGATACTGGTGGAGAGCGTGAATGGGAGCCAGGCTCCAGGCATTGTTTGCACTTCAGGAAATCGTTTCTCAGATCGTCGATATCGAGCAGCAACTCGAGCGCAAGCGGCGCCAGGTCAGGGCGCAGCAGCGGCGGCTCAAGGCCGCCATCGACGCCATCGAACAGGAAAAAGCGGAAATCAAACGGGCTCAGGCCGAGTTCGACGCTCTCGACGTCGACATCAAGGCCCGCACCGCCAATATCGACAAGCTGCGTGAGCATCTCAACTCCGTCCGCACCAACAAGGAGTACGCCGCCGTTCTCTCGCAGATGAACACCGAAAAGGCCGACCTCACCCGCCTCGAAAAACAGGCCCTGGAACTGATGCAGGCCATCGAGGCCCGCAAGAGCGAGCTCGCCGAGAAGGAAAAAGCCCAGAACGGCGAGGCTCAACGGCTCGAGGAGCTCCAGGCCGAACTGGCCCAGACCGAGCAGTCGTTCGCCGGCCGGCTCGAAAAACTCCACCAGCAACGCGAACTGGCCGCCGCCCAGATCGACCCCGAAGTCCTGCGCATGTTCAACCGCCTCTCCGAGCACTACGAAGGCGAGGCCCTGGCCGAGGTCGAATGCCCCAGTGCCCGGCGCGACGACTACATCTGCGGCGGCTGCCACATGGCCCTGCGCATGGAGGTGGCCAACACGCTCCGCTCACGCGACGAGATCGTCACCTGCAAGAGTTGCGGCCGTATCCTCTACCTGCCGAACAGCCGATAAGCGAGGCCCCTGGTGGCGCTGATCATCAACATCGACGGCGGCTCGCGCGGCAACCCCGGACCGGCGGGCGCCGGCGTGGTCATCCGCCGCGACGACGGGACGCTGCTTTATGAAGCCGGCTTCTTTCTGGGTCGTCGGACCAACAACGCCGCCGAGTACCTGGCCCTGCTGAAGGCTCTCGAGCTGGCCGCCGGCCTGGGCGAAGCCAACGTCAGCGTCTTTTCCGACAGCGAGCTGCTGGTACGCCAGATCACCGGCCAGTACCGCGTGCGCAACCAGCGCCTGGCCGAGCTGTTCGAGACCGTCCAGCACTGGCTGCTCAAGATCCCCTGCTGGCAGATACGCCACGTGCCGCGTGAGGAGAATCGCCGCGCCGACGAGCTCGCCAACCTGGCGATGGACCGCGGCGAGGACATCGTCGTGGTCGACAACACCGGCCGCGCGCCGGACGGCCAGACCCCGGCGACAAAACCATCGCCGTCCCCCCAACCTCCCGTTGCCGGACCGTGCGAGGCGGTTGTCCTGACCGCCTCGCCCGCAGGCAAACGCGCAGTCCGGGTCACGGTGGTCGAACAGCCGGCCTGCGACGCCTGCCCCGCAGCCGACAATCTGCCGGCCTCTTTCGTGGTGAAAAACACCCTGCCCCCCGACGTGTGCATCTACGCTGCCCATGCGCTGCTGCCAACCATCATCGCCATCCTCAACACCGAGCCGAACGAATTCGCCGCCGTCCCGACGCTGACCGTCCGCTGCATGAAGCCCGAATGCGGCGCGGCGTTCCACGTGGCTCCCGTGCGCTCGACCAACGGCGCCTAGCGCAAACGCCAGCCAGGGTAATTCATCGAATCGCGCTTTCCCCGCGGATGATGGGAGGGCGGCTGGCCCGCGAATGCTTCGAGAGGCCGACTATTCCATCTCGAAAAACCGGCTGGTGCGCGTCAGATCGAGCAGTCGGCGCACCGCGCCACTGACGTTGCGCAGCCGCAGCTTGCCGCAGCGATCCCCCAGCGCCTTGTGAATGGCGATCATCAGGCCCAGGTGTCGGCTGCTGATGGCCGGCAGATTCTCCAGGTCCATCACCAGTACCGGCTCGGGTTTGCCCTCGAGCATCGGCCCGAGCCGCTTGCGCAGTACGTTCTCGTAATCCGGCGGCAATTCGAGCGTCATTTCGTCGGGAGCCGAAAGCCGGAAGCACCACTGGCGATCGCCGACCCACAGCTCCAGGGGTCCAAGGTCGAGCGGCGCGCCGCCGGCCGCGCATGCAGAATCGTCGCTCATGGGCGTTGCCCTCCGAGCCGGTCGGCAGCCGCCGGCCGCGCTCTTATCGGTCTATTGCGCCCGACCACCGTGGTATTGTCAAGGCGCCGGCCCCTGCCCCTGTCGTCGGGCCGTCAGGCGGCTATACTTCTGCCCGTTCGTCGAATGACTCTGATCCGTCCTGCAAAGAGGCGCCGTAGATGCATCCGGTTCTCAAAGTACGTCGTCGCCCCGGCACAGAAGACCTGCCGCTGCCGCGCTACATGACCGACCACTCGGCCGGCCTCGATCTCTATGCAGCCAACGAAAAGCCGATCACGATCGCCCCCGGCGAGATCAAACTGATCCCCACCGGGCTGTTTCTCGAAATCCCGCCCGGGTACGAAGGTCAGGTTCGCGCCCGCAGCGGCCTGGCCCTGCGCCACGGCCTGATGCTGCCCAATGCCCCCGGCACCATCGACGCCGACTATCGCGGCGAGCTGCAGGTCGTGCTGGCCAACTGCTCCCGCGAGCCGTACACCATCGAGCGCGGCCTGCGTTTCGCGCAGCTCGTGATCTCTCCGGTGGCGCACGTGGAAGTGGTGGAGGCTGAGCGGCTCAGCGAGACCGCCCGCTCGACCGGCGGCTTCGGCCATACCGGGCAGCGCGGCTGACAGGCCGCCTGTCGATCGAAAAACGCTTCTTCGAGGGAATATCGGGCGACTTTGCGCAACTGAATATATGGGCGCGCTTTGATACGAGCGGGCCCGGAGGGCCGGGCGCCGAGGAGTTTTTTCATTGCAAGGCCCTGCAGGATAACGAGTTATGTTTCGGGTATTGACGGGTGGCCGTCAACGGCGATAATTAGTACGATACAGGTGCGATTACGCGCCTCCGGGGCGAGCCGGACGCCGACGGTCGCACCGCGGAACCCGCGCAACCGGGTGGGACAATCGCCGAAAGCATGAACTTCGAGCTTGCTCATGCGTAGAAGTTAGCGGCGGTCCAATAAAGCAGAGCTGGCCATGAAAAAGACCACCAACGGAAAAACCGGCCAACCCGCGAAGAAGCCGGCCCTGCGCAAGCTGACGCCGACCTGCAAGCTGCCCACGGGGGCGGTGTTGCGCAAGCTCAGCGCGCGGGAGAGCCAACGGCTGCGGCTGCTGCTGACCGAGGTGCTCGAGTGCGTCTACTCGCCCAGGTTCGCTCGGGCCGGCGCCGAGCAGCGCTTCGCGCCGGAGGTGGTGTCGGGCACACTGCCTGAGCCGACCGAGCGCGCCAACCCCGGCCTGCCCGAGCGCGGACCGACGCTGACGCGCGAGCAGGAAATCGAACTCTTTCTGAGCTTCAACTATTGCCGCTACCGCATGATGAAAATCCTGCGGGCCTTTGCGGGCAAGCGGCTGACGGCCGCGGCCACACGCGAGCTGCTCAAGTGGGATCGTGGAGCGCTGCACTACCGCGACCAGATCATCCAGGCCAACCTGGGCCTGGTACCGTCGATGGTCGAGCGGTCCAGGCTCACCGGCGTCGATTTCGCCGAGCTGATCAGCGAAGGCCAGATGGCCCTGCTGCGCAGCGTCGACAAGTTCGACTGCTCGCGCGGCTTCAAGTTCAGCACCTATGCCTGCCGGGCGATCCTGACCAGCATCAGCCGGGCGGTGGCGATGATGTCGCGTTATCGGGCCCAGTTCCCGACCGAGTACGACCCGGACCTCCAGAAGAGCGACTTCATCGAGACCCGCCGGGCCGACGACGAGGCCCACTGCATGGAAGAGCTGCTGGGCATCCTGGCCAACAACACCGCCGACCTGACGGTCACCGAGCAGAAAGTCCTCTCCGAGCGCTTCGGTGTCCGCAGCGGCGGCCGAGGTAAACGTGGCACGCCCAAGACCCTGCGCCAGGTGGCCGAGGTCTTCGGCGTAACCAAGGAGCGCGTGCGCCAGATTCAGAACAAGGCGCTCGAAAAACTCCGCGGGGCACTCGACGAGCAGGTCTTCGCGGCCTGAGGCGTCGCCCCGCCAGTGATGGACGTACCTGTTCCTCCTTCGTGACGGCCGCGTCGTACTGTCGCCTGGTGCGATGGTGCGACGCGGTTTTTTGTGCACCGAATCCGCCCTGGCGTCGCCGGACGGGCCTGTCTTTTCGGTCCTTGGCGGCGGGTTTTGATTTCGCCCGCGACGGGCCTAGTATGAGGTGACAGTCGGGAACCCAAGCAGCCCGGCTCTCCGATGCTTCAAGCCCTTTTCACCGACCCACGCGGGCCAGCCTCACCCGGAAGGCTGGCCCGCACCCGTTTGCGCCGGCTCTATTCCTGCTCGTTGCCGTCCCAGGTCGGCTCGGCCACGCCCGCCGCGAAGTTGTCGTAGCGCGACATTACGAACAGCGCATCCGAGAGCCGGTTGAGGTAGGCAATCAGCGCCTGGTCGACCGGCTCGCTCTCGTGCAGCCGACACACCGCCCGCTCCGCCCGCCGACAAACCGTGCGGGCAACGTGCAGCTCGGCGGCTACCGGCGTACCGCCGGGCAGCACGAAATGTCTGAGCGCCGGCAGTTCGGCGTTGAGCCGGTCGATCAGCTCCTCCAGTTCGCGTACGTTTTCGGACGTGACCCGTGGACCGTCGTATTGCTCCGCGGGGCCGGGGTGCGACAACTGCGCCCCGGCCTGAAACAGGCGGTGCTGAATGCGTTTGAGCGGCGAGATCAGGGCCGCCGCCGGCCGCAGGGCCAGCGCCAGTCCGATGCGGGCGTTGAGCTCGTCCACCGTGCCGTAGGCCTCGATGCGCCGATCGGCTTTGCTGGCGGGCGAACCGTCGGCCAGACGGGTGGTCCCGTCGTCGCCTTTGCGGGTGTAGATCCGTGTCATGGCAGCCTCCCGACGTGTGGCGGACCGCAGGCCGTTGGTCTCACGACGACACGCCGATACAGATCATATCGGGCGGCCCCGCGATGTGTCCCGCCCGCCCGCCGCGAGCTGGCCCCCCCGCGGCAACGTTTCGTAGACTTGATCTTGAGGTCTGCGGCAGCCGAAACCCGGTGTCGGCGCCGCAGCGCAGCCAGCTTCGGCCAGCTACCCGCACGGAGTGTCGTCGTGAACGGTTGGAAATCCGCTTTCCTCGAAAAACTGCACGAAGCCCAGGCCCAGTGCGCCCGCAAGTTCGAAGCCGCGCTCGACACCTGCGTCGTGCCGGTCTTCGAAGAGCTGGGCGAATTCCTGCGTAACAACGGCTTCAACGTCACCACTCCGCTGACCGAGCCGACGCGCCGTTCGTTCAAGGCCGAGCTGGCCGAGAACGCTTACGTACTGCTGATCTTCCACTTCACCGGCGTGGGCGAGTTCGAGCTGCGGAGCGAGACCTTCGTACCGGGAGCCGAACCGATCCGGGAAAAGACCCGTTGGCGCGTGGCCGACATCCAGACCGAGTGGGCCGAGAAGCAGTTCCAGGATGCGCTCGATCGGTTCGTCGACCTGCTGGCCGGTCAGAAGGCGCCCGACGCCGACGCGGCGCTGGCCGGCGTCTGACCGCTACCGTCCGGTTGCAGGAAAAGAGACTGCCACGAACCCATGTGTGTGTGGGGGAGCAGGCGGGTGGCACGGGCTGGCGTAATGCTCGCCCGTGCCTCAACTTTGCGCCCTATTCCAGCGGATTGACCACCAGCCCGCTGGCCAGCTTGGGATAGAAGTACGTGCTCTTCTGCGGCATCACCTCGCCGGCCTGGCAAACCGCGCGCAGCTCCTCCATCGTGGTGGCCTGCATCAGGAACACGCTGCCGTCCGCGGCCCGGGCCTGCTCGACGGCTGCCGTGGCCGACTTGACGTACTTGATCTCCGGGGCCTGCCCCCCGGCCAGCTCCGGCGTGATGAAACGCTCGATCAGATACGCGTGCAGGAACGTCAGCCCCAGTCGGCGCCAGGCCTCGCAGTGCTCCGGTTCGTACTCATCCAGCAGCTCGGGATCATTGGGCCGCACCATGTAGTAGCTCTGGTCGGCGGCGTTCCACAGCCCCACCGCTTGCGGACCGAACTTCGCCAGCGCCGCCGGCACCTGCTCGGCGTCGTCGACCAGCAGGTGGGCCACCTCGACCGCCGGGTGG
>CAZRSM010000467.1:0-2369 GCA_964602755.1 uncultured Planctomycetales bacterium | reverse complement strand
GCTCGATCCGGTCATCGGACGCGACGAGGAGATCCGCCGCTGCATGCAGGTATTGGCCCGGCGGACCAAGAACAACCCGGTGCTGATCGGCGAGGCGGGCGTGGGCAAGACCGCGATCGTCGAGGGCCTGGCGCAGCGTATCCTGGCCGGTGACGTGCCGCAGGCTCTCAAGGACAAGCGCATCGTGGCGCTGGACATGGGGGCCCTGATAGCGGGCGCCAAGTACCGCGGCGAGTTCGAGGAGCGGCTCAAGGCGGTGGTCAACGCGGTGGTGCAGTCGGCCGGCGAGGTGATCCTGTTCGTCGACGAGCTGCACACCATCATCGGGGCGGGCAAGACCGAGGGTGCCATGGACGCCGGCAATCTGCTCAAGCCGGCGCTGGCCCGCGGCGAGCTGCGCTGCATCGGCGCTACCACGCTCGAGGAATACCGCCAGCACATCGAGAAGGACAAGGCGCTCGAACGGCGTTTCCAGCCGATCTACGTCGGCGAGCCGAGTGTCGAGGACACCATCGCCATCCTGCGCGGCCTCAAGCCCCGCTACGAGGCCCACCACGGCGTGCGCATCCAGGATGCGGCCCTGGTGGCGGCGGCCACGCTGTCGCACCGCTACATCACCGACCGGCATCTGCCGGACAAGGCCATCGACCTGATCGACGAGGCGGCCAGTCGGCTGCGCATCGAAAACGACTCGCTGCCTGCCGAGCTGGACGAGCTGCGGCGGCGGATCATGCAGCTCGAGATCGAGCGCGAAGCGCTCAAGAAGGAAAAAGACGACGCCAGCCGCAAACAACTGGAGAACGTCGAGCGGACGCTGGCCGACCTGAAGGAACAGGACCAGCGGCTCACCGCCCAGTGGCAGAACGAGAAGCAGATCATCGACGGCATCAAGGCGCTCAAGGAGCAGATCGACCGCAAGCAGGTCGAGCTCGACGAGGCTCAGCGCACCGGCGATCTGGAGCGCGCCGCGCGCATCCGCTACGGCGAGCTGCCGCAACTGCAGAACGACCTGAAAGCCCAGGAGCGCCGGCTGGGCGAGCTGCACAAAGAAGGCGGCGGCCTGCTGCATGAGGAGGTGACCGCCGAGGAGATCGCCCAGATCGTCAGCCGCTGGACCGGAGTGCCGGTGGCGCGGATGCTGGAGGGCGAGAAAGAGAAGCTGATGAAGATGGAGCAGCGGCTGCACGAGCGGGTGGTCGGGCAGGACGACGCCATCAACGCGGTGGCCGACGCCGTGCGGCGCAGCCGGGCCGGGCTGGGCGATCCCAACCGGCCGATCGGCTCGTTTCTGTTCCTGGGGCCGACGGGGGTGGGCAAGACCGAGCTGTGCAAGGCGCTGGCCGAGTTCCTGTTCGACGACGAGTCGGCCTTCATCCGCATCGACATGAGCGAGTTCATGGAGCGGCACAGCGTGGCCCGGCTGATCGGGGCGCCGCCGGGCTATGTGGGCTACGAGGAAGGCGGTCGGCTGACCGAGGCGGTGCATCGCCGGCCGTACAGCGTGATCCTGCTGGACGAGATCGAGAAGGCCCCCCCGGATGTGTTCAACGTGCTGCTGCAGGTGCTGGACGACGGCCGGCTCACCGACGGTCACGGCCGCACGGTGGACTTCCGCAACACCATCATCGTGATGACCAGCAACATCGGCAGCGCCCAGATACAGACGCTGGCCGAGCGCGGGGCCGACGAGGTCGAGATCGAGCTGAAGGTCAAGGAAGAGCTCAAGAAGTACTTCCGGCCCGAGTTTCTCAACCGCGTCGACGAGGTGATCATCTTCCACCGGCTCGGCAAGGAGCACCTGCGGCAGATCGTCGATCTGCAGGTCCGCTACCTCCAGCAGCGGCTGGCCCAGCGCGAGATGACGCTGGAGCTGACCGACGCGGCCCGCGACCTGCTGGCCGAGCGCGGGTACGACCCGGTCTACGGTGCCCGTCCGCTCAAGCGGCTGATCCAGCAGCGGATCGAGAACCCGCTGGCCAGGCACATCATCGCCGGCGATTTCGGCCCCGGCGATCACGTGGTGGTCGACGCGGTGGGCGACGAGTTCGTCTTCGGTAAACAGCCGCAGACCGAGGCCGTGGGGGCGTAGGGCGGGGTACGGGGGGACGAAGGGACGGAGGAGATCTCGAGACGGACGGGGCCGGCGCGAGCCTGCCTGCGCCGCACGCGGCAAAGCGTTCGGCGGCCGGCACATACTCCCTTCCCTGGCAGGGAGGGGGCAGGGCGAGGGTCGAGGCTGCGCATGAAGAATGGCTCCCGAATGCAGGATGGCGAATATCGAATTGGGAGCGGTGCCACGGACGCAGCTATCCGCTGGCGGCATGCATTCGCCGGCTCTGACCCCCCTGTGGTCCCCCCTGTGAGGGGGG
>CAZRSM010000466.1:0-2303 GCA_964602755.1 uncultured Planctomycetales bacterium | reverse complement strand
CCTTACGCCAATCCAGAGCAAATGTGTAGATACCTGTGCCCTGGGAGGGGGGACGATTGGTTGCGACGCCGGCGTCGGCTCCGTCGAGGGGCGGCCGGCGCGGTCGATCAGTCGAACAGCTCCATCTGGCCCGACGGAGCGGCGATGTCGGCCAGGCGCGGATAGCTGGCCACCAGCGGCGGCGGTACCGCCACGCGCCCGCCGTGCAGCAGGGCCTTGAGCTCGAGCGCATTGACCAGCCCCTGCCCGCGATAGTGGTTGTTGGCCAGCACGTACACCTCGCGCGCCGCCGCACAGATGCGCGTCAACCGCTCGACCCACTCGCGCAGCTCACTGCGGCTGTAGAGGTAGTCGTAACGCTGCCAGGGTTCGATGTTCTCGGCGAACCAGTTGGCGGCGTTGCGGCCGTGCAGCCGCACGTAGGCCAGTGGTCCGGGCGCGTCGACATCCGGCCCGAGACAATCGCGCAGCGGCGGCTGGTCGATGCGGCACCAGGTGCCCAGTCTGGCCAGCAGGTCGCGGCCCGCGGGGCAGTCCCACGAGGCGTGCCGCACCTCGATCACCAGACGCTGGTCGGCCAGGGCATCGGCCAGGCGCGCGAGGCGCTCGGCGTTGCGCCGGTTGTAGCGGAACGACCACGGAAACTGCGCCAGCACGGGGCCGAGCCGGCCCGCCGCCCGCAGCGGCTCGAGCGCGGCGCAGAAGGCGTCCAGCTCGGCGCGTGAGCCGCCGGCCGGATCGTGCGTGAAGGTGCGGGTCAGTTTGAAGCTGAAGCGGAAATCCTCGGGCACCAGTTCGGCCCACTGAGAGGTGTGGCGAGGATCGGGCAGAGCATAGAAGCTCGCGTTGACCTCGACCGCGTTGCAGAAGCCGGCCAGGTAGCGCAGGGGGTGAAAGCCGCGCCCGGCTCGGCGGGGATAGACGACACCGCGCCAGTCGGGATAGCTCCATCCCGAGGTGCCGATCCACAGTTTGGCGCCGGTTCCTGGCATGGTTGGCGGCCGGGTGCCGGCGGGCGGCGGTCTATTCGTAGCGCAGGGCCTCGACGGGGTCGAGCCGGCTGGCCTTGAAGGCCGGGTAGATGCCGCTGAGCACGCCCACCACGGTGATGGTGATCAGGGCGGTGATGACCACCGTGAAGGTGATCTGCGTCGAGAACATGCCCTGGAAGACCTTGTCGAGCAGGTCGGCGAACATGACCCCCAGCAGCAGCCCGAAAGCCCCGCCCACCAGGCTGATGATCAGCGATTCGACCAGAAACTGCACCAGGATGTCGCCCCGCCGGGCGCCCACGGCCATGCGCACGCCGATCTCGCGCGTCCGCTCGGTGACCGAGACCAGCATGATGTTCATGATGCCGATGCCGCCGACCACCAGGCTGATGCCGGCGATGCTGTAGAAGACGATCTTGAAGATGATGCTGATCTCGTTGACCTGGCGCAGGATTTCTTCCTGGGTGTAGATCTTGAAGTCGTCGGGCTGGCCGACGCGGATGCGGTGGGCGCGGCGCAGCGCGGCGGTGACCTTGTTCTGGACCTTGTCGATCTGTTCGGGGTCGGCCAGTTGCACGGTGAGCCAGTTGAGCCACTTGCGGTTGAAGTAGCGCTTCAGGCCGCTCTTGAGCGGCAGATATACGGTGTCGTCGGCGTTGCCGCCCAGGCCGATGTTGCCGCGCTCTTCCATCACGCCGATGACCCGGTAGGACGAGCCACGGATCTTGATGGTCTGGCCGACGGGGTCCATGCCGCCGAAGAGCTTTTCGGAAACCTTGGCGCCCAGCACGGCGATGCGGGCGGTCTCGTCCTCGGCGTCGCGTTTGTTGATGGTGCGGCCGCGGGCGGGCTTGTACTCGTTGATGCGGAAGTACTCGTGCGTGGTGGCGATGATGGTGAAGTCGTCGGACTTCTGGTAGTGCTTGACCATGTCGCGGCCGATGGCTTCGCCGCTGATGGCGGTGATGTCGTCGGGCAGTTCACGCAGCAGGTACTGGATGTCCTTGGGCCGCAGCGACTGGGCCGCACCCACCCGCCGGCCTTCGACGCGAGCCGCGGTCGGCGTGACGTAGAGTACGTTGGACCCCAGGGCGCTGAAGCTCTCGAGCACGCGGTTGGTGGCGCCCTCGATGATCGACATGCAGGCCACCACCGAGCCGACGCCGATGAGCACGCCCAGCGTAGCCAAAAGTGAGCGCAGAAAATGCGTGTCCAGGCTGCGCAACGCCGTTATGACCAGACGCAGGTAGAACATCCGTTATCCGTCAGCGGGCGCGCCGCGAGCGACAGCCGCTCAGGCCCGCCAGGGCC
>CAZRSM010000465.1:0-7006 GCA_964602755.1 uncultured Planctomycetales bacterium | reverse complement strand
TGCCGGCGTTGGCCGAGCCGTTGCGGGCGGCGGTCCGCCGGCTGCTGGTGGTGGCGATGGCTTGCGTGGTCGTGTGGGAACTGGAGCGTAGCGAAAGCGTCGAGGGTCGTGAGCTGAAGCGAGTGCTGATACGCCCGAGCGACCGGCAGACCTCCCGCCGGCGTCCGGTCACGGCGCCGGCCCTGCTGCCGGGCCTGCCGGTGCTGCTGGCGATCCCGGACCTGCTGGAAGCCTGCGACGGCGATCTCCGCCAACTCCGCGACCTCGCCCCCAAAGCCATGCCCTTCCTCGATACCGGATAGATGTGTAGACACCTATGCCCTGGAAGGGGGGACGGTCAATTGCGCGTGCCGCGGAACTCCCCTCCCTTGTAGGGAGGGGCGCGGGGGAGGGTCGAGATTGCGAATGCAAGATGATAAGTGGGAAGTGATAAATGGCTGTCATGCGACGACGGTCCGGCTATCCGGTGGCTGTTCGTATTCGCCGGCTCTGACCCCCCTGTAAGTCCCCCCTGGAAGGGGGGACGGTTGGCGCGCGGCGCCTCGTTGTGGTCGTGGTGGGAATTGCCCACCCTGCGTCCTTGGCGTTTTCTTGGCGTCCTCGGCGTTTCTTGGCGTCCTTGGCGTTTTCTTGGCGTCCTCGGCGTTTCCTTGGCGTTCTTGGCGTTTCTCTTGGCGCCCTTGGCGGTTCCTTGGCGCCCTTGGCGGTTTCTTGGGCGCCTTGGCGGCCTCTTGGCGCCTGGGCGGTCTCTCGGCATCCTTGGCGGTTTCTGGCGAGCGGTGGCATGCCGCATTCGCGGTGGGCGGTGCCCACCCTACGGCTTGAGCCGGCGCTTACTCGCCGGCGCCCTGTGCCGCGTGTTGCAACCTGCCGCGATCGCGGTTAGACAACCGGGCATCACCAGCGCGCAACCGGATGGCGACCATGACCGCTCGAATCCGCCAAGAGCTGACAATCGTCGGTCTGCTGGCCATCGGCGTGACGCTGCCCGTCGGCTGTCGGGGGCCGGTTTTCGGCGGCGATCGGCGGCCACGCATCATCAAGCCCGCCGCGCTGCGGCCC
Organism: uncultured Planctomycetales bacterium; assembly: GCA_964602755.1. Lineage (GTDB taxonomy): Bacteria > Planctomycetota > Phycisphaerae > UBA1845 > Fen-1342 > JALSRY01. Next base: position 5,944 of record CAZRSM010000465.1, on the reverse strand, counting down.
GGCGACACCATCGCCATCGTGGCGCCCGCCGGCCCGCTCGAGCGCGAGCGCATCGAGCTGGCCGCTCGGCGGCTGCGCGAGCTGGGTTTCGTGGTCAGGCTGCCGGCTGACATATGTCGCCGGCGCGGCTATCTGGCCGGCGACGACCACACCCGGGCGGCCGAGCTGATGGCGGCGTTCGCCGATCCGCAGGTGCGGGCCATCTTCCCGGGTACCGGCGGGTACGGGACCACGCGCATCCTCGATCTGCTCGACTACGGGCTGATCCGCCGCAATCCCAAGGTGCTGATCGGCTTCAGCGACATCACCGCCCTGCACGTCGCGATACATCAGCGCACCGGGCTGGTCACGTTCCACTCGCCGGTGCCCATGTGGGGCCTGGGCAGCCGGGAGAACCTCGACCCGCTGGCGGCCCGCTACTTCTGGCGGGCGCTGCGCGGCCCCGGCCCGGACGAGCCGGCTGCTGACGGCGCGGGCTATTCTTTACAGGCCCCCCCGGGGAGCTTCCGCACCATCGCCGGCGGTGTGGCCCGCGGTCGGCTGACCGGGGGCAACCTCTCGCTGCTGGCGGCCCTGATGGGCACCCCATACGAGATCCAGACCGATGGGGCGGTCCTGTTCCTCGAAGACGTGGGCGAAGAGCCGTACCGCATCGACCGCTACCTGTCTCAACTGCGGCTGGCTGGCAAACTCGACCACCTGGCGGCAGTGGTGCTGGGCCGGTTCTCCAGGTGCAAGCCCGACGAGCCGGAGCGCAGCCTCACCCTCGAGCAGGTTTTCGACGACTATTTCGCCGACTTGGGTGTGCCGGTGCTGGCCGGCTTTCCGGTCGGACACGTGCGACAGAATGTCACGCTGCCATACGGCGTGCTGGTGGAAGTCGATGCCGACGCCGGCACGCTGCGCGTGCTGGAGGAGCCGGTCTTGCCGGCCGCGCATTGAGATTGCGCTGGCCTGGAATTGCAAGTCTTGTGCTAACAGTCGGTTAGGTGGCGATTGGGGCTGTCCCCGCAGCCGACGCGCGTTGCTTGCCGATACGCTTCGTGGCGCTTCCGCGCTGCCGACGGCCTCAGGGAGCATGCGCCGGCGGGCGTTGGAACGCCAGACTATGATGCGCGCGGAGCTGTTCAGCTTGGCCGAAATGCTGTGAATTGCGTTCAGGCTCGTCGACAGTTTGCAGTCGGCGGGCTGGACACGGGTCGGCGTGGTTCGCTAGCATAACTCCTTCGTGTCGCCTGAGCCGATGGGCGCGGCCGAGTCGGCGGCACGTGTGGAACGGAGATTCTGGGGGGCACGGGCTTCGCGCCGGCGGAGCGCCGTGTGGGTGGGGGGATGGAGACGGCAGCGTATGTACGCCCTTGGCGCGCGTCTGCTGCTTGCGCTCGCTTTGATGGCGACGTTTTTCGGCGAGCGTGGCGCATCATATCAGAGTCCATTGGGCTATCCGTTGACCGATACGCACACCTGGACAGCGGGCAGCAGCGCGGAGTTCGCGCTGTCTGCGGGCCAGCGGGACATCCCCGTGGCGGTGATCGCTGACGAGCCGGCCGAGCCGGAGCCGGATGCCGCCGGCCCGGCCGACGAGCCGGTCGTGCTGCGGCGCGTGTACCGCGTGACGGCCTACTGTGATAGTGGGCTGACGGCGGCGGGCGTGCCCGCCGGACTGGGCCAGTGTGCGGCACCGGCGGATATCCCGTTCGGGGCACTGGTTCACATCCCGGCCCTGGGGCGCACGTTCGTGGTCACCGATCGCACCGCGCGACGGTTCCGCTACAACACCGTCGATCTGTTCATGTCCACCAGGGAGCAGTGCAAGCGCTTCGGGCGGCGGTACCTGGAGTGCGAGATCATCCTGCCCGAGAGGCCGGCCCGCTACGGCGCCCGGCACCTGTTGCGCACCGCGCAAAGTCTGCAACGCTGATAAACCCCTGCCGATCGTGACACTTCGGACGCGATGGAGCGTGTCCGTCCGGTGGAGGGCCACGCTCCGTCGTGGCAGGTTCATCTGCGTCCCATAACCGGGCTGCGTGGCCCGGGGCGGCTCTTTTTGCTCCCGGGTGCAACTCGCCGCCGGGAAGGGACCGATAGAGTTTCACACAGGTATGTGGCGATGGTGAGCAGCGCAAGTGTGCAGGTAGGGCTGTTGGCGTTCGCGCTGGCGATCGCGGCCGGGCTTTACAGCGGCAACTCGGCCACGACCGTCCTCTCGCGGGCGCTGGTGGCGATGGTGGTGGGGCTGGTGGCAGCCAGGCTCGCCGGCGGAGCGATGCGCCTGGTGCTGCGCGAGTACCTGCAGCAGAAGAAGTACGAGATCGACCGTCGCTACGCCGAAGCGGAGCAGGAAGACCAGAGCGGGGAAGTAGAAACCGCACAGCCAGCGGAAGCGGGATGATTCGATGAGTCAACGCAGAATCGCCAGACGGTTGCGGCGTGTCAGTCGTGAACCCAATGTGCGCACCTTTCCCGATGAAAAGTCGCTGATGGCGGCCTGGCGGGCCTACAAACGCAGCCCCAACGACGAGTTGCGCAACCGACTGGTCGAGCACTATCTGCACCTGGTGCGTTATGCCGCCGAACGCATCCGCGCCAAGCTGCCCGACGAAGTGGACGTCGACGACCTGATGAGCGCGGGCATATTCGGGCTGGTGGACGCCATCGACGCGTTTGACTTGAGCCGCGGGGTGAAGTTCGAGACCTACTGCGCGCCGCGCATCCGCGGGGCCATTCTGGACGAGCTGCGCAGCATGGACTGGGTACCGCGGCTGGTGCGCCACCGGGCGCAGAAGCTCAACGAGACCATGCGGGCCCTGGAGGCCGAGCTGGGACGCATGCCCACCGAAGACGAGCTGGCCCAGCGCATGCAGTTGCCGCGCGACCAGTTCAGGAAGCTGCTGCGCGATGCCAACGCGGTCTCGCAGGTGTCGCTGTCGCAGAAGCTGGGCGAAGGTGACTCGGACCGCGAGCTCTCCGAAATGGACGTCGTGCCGGACGAGAACAGTTGCGATCCGGTGGCCGAGGCCCAGAAGGCCGACATCAAGGAGTTCATCACGCGCGAGCTGAGCCGGGCCGAGCAGCTCGTCATCGTGCTGTACTACTACGAACAGATGACGATGAAGGAGATCGGCGCCACGCTGGATCTGTCGGAATCGCGGGTCAGTCAGATGCACTCGGCCATCATCGCCCGGCTGCGCGAGCAACTGGGCGTCGGAGAGGAGGGCCTGCGGCAATCGGGCGCCCGTACCGACGTGCTGGCCTGAAGCCCGACTGCCGGGGGCTGACACGCGGCCGGGGTGGCGCGCAGTCCGAGGGCAGTGCCATGTCGACCATCCCCCCCAACTGGCTGGGTTCGATCATCCAGACCCAGGGTGCCCAGCAGCGGGCCACGCAGGCCAAGAACGTCGAGAAGGCCCAGCAGGACGGCCACGACGCCTTCGCCGACAAGCTCCAGGACGTGATCGAAAACAGCGACCGCGACGGGGCGGTCTACGCCGACGCCGAGGGCAGCGGCTCGCAAGGTTCGCCCTTCTCCGAGCCGGAAGAAGAGCCGACGGCCGAGGAAACCAGCGACCAGCAGGAGCCGCCCGCCGGCGGGCTCGATATCGAGGCGTGAGGGGAGAGGGATTCAGGGAACAGGGATTGAGGGATCAAGAGGTTGCATCGGGCTGGCGGCGCGGCTGTCCGCAGGCGGCTTCTGTACGCCGGCTTCGACCCCCCTGTAAGTCCCCCCTGGAAGGGGGGACGGTCGGCTGCGCAGCAGGCGCCTGGGCCGGGCGAGATGGCTGCGGCGCGCGTGCAGCAGAACTCCCCTCCTTTCCAGGGAGGGGCCTGGGGGAGGGTCGAGATTACGAACACGAGCCGGCTCCGCCATGGGCACTGGCTCGGAAGGTGGAACGCGGCCCCGCCGAGACGGCCGCAACTCCGCACCGGCCCCCTCGGCTATCCGCTGGCGGCTCGTATTTGCCGGTTTCGACCCCCCTGTAAGTCCCCCTGGAAGGGGGGACGGTTGTCGGGAAAGGGACGCAGGGACGTAGGGACGAAGGGACGTAGGGATAGGCGCCCTTAGCGTTCCTCTTGGCGTCTTGGCGGTCCCTTGGCGTTTCTTGGCGTCCTTGGCGTTGTTCTTGGCGGTCTCTTGGCGTCTTGGCGGTTTTCTTGGCGCTCTTGGCGGCCTTGGCGGTCTCTTGGCGGCCTTGGCGGTCTCTTGGCGTCTCGGCGGTTTTGGGGCGATCCTGGCGGTCGTGCGGCGTGGCCGTGTCGGCCGGAGCGCACGTTATGCCAGAAAGTCGATCTCGCCCACGGCGGGGACCAGGCCGGCGGCCGCGCCTTCGTCGAGCAGGCGCTGCACCGCCGCGCGGCCGCGCTCGCCGTAGTCCAGCGTCAGCTCGTTGACGTACATGCCGATGAAGCGGTCGGCCAGTTGGTGGTCGAGGCCGCGGCCGAAGTCGAGCGCGTAGCGCACCGCCTCTTCACGGTGATCGAGACTGTAGCGGATGCTCGCCTTCATGATGCGCGCCAGATCGCGGCACACGTCGGGGCCCAGATCGCGGCGGACGACGTTGCCACCCAGTGGCAACGGCAGCCCGGTGCGCTGCATCCACCATTTTCCCAGGTCGACGATCAGGTGCAGGCCGAAGGTGGCGTAGGTCAGTTGGCCTTCGTGGATGAGCAGCCCGGCGTCGACCCGGCCCTCTGCTACGGCCTGCGGTATCTGGTCGAACATCACCACCTGCGGCTCGAAGTTGCCCGGTCCCAGCATCAACTGCAGCGCCAGGTAGGCGGTGGTCTTCAGGCCCGGCACGGCGATGGTCTTGCCGTGCAGGTCGCCGAGGCTTCCCGGGCTGCGCATGACGACCATCGGTCCGTAGTCGTCGCCCATGCTGGCCCCGCAGGAGGTCAGTTGATACCGCTCGGCGACGTAGGGGTAGGTGTGGATGCTGATGGCGGTCATTTCATATTCGCCGCGCACGGCGCGTTCGTTGAGCGTCTGGATGTCTTCGAGGATGTGCTCGAAGCGGTAGGGGCCGGCGTCGACCTGGCCGGTGGCCAGGCCGTAGAACATGAAGGCGTCGTCGGGATCGGGGCTGTGAGCCAGATGGATCAGCATCGGCGAAAAGCTCCTGGCGGGGCGGTGGCAGGTGGTCTGGTCGGCATCAGGGATCGAGCTGCCAATCGGCGAAGCGCTCCTCGAGACGCTGCTCGAAGCGCTGGTCGAGCCACGGGACGGCGGCGTCGAAAAAGCCGTTTATTATGGCCCGCTGGCTGATGTCGAGGCACGACATTTCGAGCAGGGGGATCGTGGCAGCGATTATCAGCAATCGGCGCCATTTGCGACGCACACGACTCATGTCAGCAACTCCGACAGCCGGCTCGGCGGTTCGTTAGCCCAGTGCCCATCATCATCTGCGGTCGCGCCGGGGAGTCAAGCGCGGCGATCCCGCGTCGTCCGATAAGCCGCTGGCATGCCCGTTCGGTCCGGACGGCGGAAGCGCTGGCGGGAACGGCGTTCATTTATCTAAAGGGCATCGTTGCCCTATTCGACAACTCATCTGAGTACTGGTGCAACGCAGGCGTGGGAGCTGCGGGCGCGCGACGACCGTGTGGGCTGCCGACCCCGTCGGCGCACGCGGGGGCGCGGTACGGCGGGCAGAGGGTGCTGATCCATGAGCAAGCGCAGGAACAAGAAGGCCGGGCGCAAAGGCAAACAGCAGCGGGGGGAAGCCCCCAAGCCTGAGGACCAGGCGAAGGATACTCCGACCTTCGAATCCGAAAGCCTCGAGGCCCGTATCCTGTTGTCGGCTACGTGGGTCGATGCCGAGGGAGCTGAAGGGCACCACGCCGATCACCACGAGCACGCCGAAAGCCACGATGCCGACGGCCTGCTTCACGAACACGCCGGGGCCGACCTGCTGCAAGGGCTCGGCGGTAAGGATCACCTGTTCGGCGA
>CAZRSM010000464.1:0-2077 GCA_964602755.1 uncultured Planctomycetales bacterium | reverse complement strand
CCTAGCCGACCTGTCGATCATGCTTTCCAACTACGGAACCACCAGCGGCATGACCTACCAGGACGGCGACCTCGACGGCGACGGCGCGGTCGACCTTTCCGACCTCTCGCTGCTGCTGTCGAACTACGGCCAGTCCTGCTGAACCGGCCAGCGACCAAACCCGATACCAGAACAAACCGCCGAAAGCCCGCAGGCCTTCGGCGGTTTTTTTGCATAGTACGGGTTGAGTGCGCCGGCGGCCGTGCCGGCCCGGGAGGTTCTGCGCCGCGGGGCCCGCTCAGCCGGCCGGGTGCGCCGCTTCCTGCCCGGCCCGCGGCCGGCGGCCCGAGCCACGCCACAGGTGGATCGCGATCACCGCCACGCCGACGACCAGCAACGTGTCCGCCACGTTGAAGACCCACGGCCAGGCCTCGCGGCCCTGCCATTTCTCCGGCAACCAGCTCCAACGCGGCACCGTGGTCGGAATCTTCAGGAAATCACGCACGAAGCCCACCTCGCGCGGCGGCTCGCGCAAACGCAGCACGTAGCCCGTGGGGTACTGCTGAATCAGCACCGTACCGGGATGGCGCGGGTCGCTGCGCATGCGGAACTGCGCCGCATCGGGCACATCCGGCGGATACTCGATCAACACCTCGCCCCGATCGTCGCTGCCGACGCGCTGCACGAACACGTAGCCGTCGCCGTGCGGCAAGGCCACATCGAGCAGCCGCACGGTGGCGCGGTCGTACATGTTGCCCGCCGCCCCGGCCAGCACCGCCCCCAGTGAAACGTGCAGGATCCAGCGTTGGCGCGGCGTCTGCATGAACATCCAGCCTACCAGCACCAGCGCCAGCAGAGATGCGACCAGGAACAGGCCGGTACGGCCCCCACCGATGCCGAACAGCGCCCCCTTGTTGAGCATGATCTGCAGCTCCAGCACGTGCGGGACGACCACGCGCGGCGGAGCCGCCTGCCGCAAGCTGTGAAATGCCCAGTGCTTGCTCACCAGGTCGAGCGCCAGCCCCGCCGCGGCCACCAGCAGCAGCCGCAGCCACGACTTCCAGCAGCGACCGGCGCTGTCGATTGCCGCCGACGCGGAGTGGTCCGGTTCGGTGGCGGACGGATTGGGAGAAGACAGCGGCTGGCCGGCGGCGCGGGCGTCCGAACGGTGCGTATCGTTTGCCGAGTCTGCCAACGGGACCCCTCGCAGTCAGCAGGCGGACCGAGCAGCCGGCGCGCGAGCCTCAGACCCGCTTGCCGCGGCGCTCCATCTCCAGGACGTATTCGTAGCAGTACTTGGCCCAGGGCTTGGCCCGCAGCCGCGCCTTGCCGATGGGCTTGCCGGTGGCCTGGCAGATGCCGTAGGTGCCGTCGCGAAGACGTGCCAGGGCGGCATCGATCTCGCGCAGCAGGTTGCGCTCGCCCTCGATCAGACCGAGCGTGAATTCCTTTTCGTAGTTGTCCGTCCCCAGGTCCGCCATGTGGATCGGCATACTGGAGGATACGCCGGCCGCGTTGGCCCCGCCCTGGCCCAGAGCCTCGCGCTGCAGCGTGCTCACGTCTCCCATCAGTTGCGCCCGCTTCTCCAGCAGCAGGCGCCGGAACTGGTCGAGATCGCGGGCCGTCAGGCCGGCTGCCGAGCGCTTGGAGCGCGCCGGACGCTTGTCCGTTGCGGCGCGCCGCGTGGCGACCTTCTTGGCCTTCGTGGCCGCTTTGCGCGTCGTGCTCGCCTTGCGCGTCGTGGCCGCCACCCGCGGGGTGCGGGCCTTCTTGGCCTTGGTGGTGGTCTTGCGCTTGGCGACTTTGGTGGCGGTCTTGCGCTTGGCGACCTTGGTGGCAGAGGTTTTCTTGGTCTTGCGCGCCGAGGTGGCATTCGCCGGCCGTTTGGCGCTCTTGCTCGCAGTGGGTTTGCGCTTGGCGCCCGAGCGTTTGGCGGCGGACGTCGCGGCCTTCTTCTTCGGTCGGACAGCCTTCTTGCCGGTCTTCTTGGGCGTTGCTTTCTTGGCCACGACGCTGCACCTCGCACGAACAGGCGGGGCCGGCACGGCAGACCCCTGGGCCAACGCTTGTTATCGGGGCTTCGCCGTCAACGAAGCAC
>CAZRSM010000463.1:0-2291 GCA_964602755.1 uncultured Planctomycetales bacterium | reverse complement strand
GGCTGCGCTCAGCGGCGGTCAAGATCAACGGCCGCGACCTGGACGCCGACCGCGTGCAGTTCGTGGCACTGGGCAACGCCATGCGCGTGATCGTCAGGCACGTGCGGCCCGACCGGCGTCGTTGGCCGCGCATCTACGTCTTCCACTGCCCGATGAGCAAGGGCGACTGGTTGCAGACCGAGGCCGAGATGGCCAACCCGTTCTACGGATTCAAGATGCTCAAGTGCGGCGAGCTGGTCGAGAAGTACTGATCGCCGCCGTGGCAGGAAAGAGCCGCGCATGATTGCCAAGCTGATCGAGTTCTGTGCCCGCAACCGCCTGCTGGTATTGCTGCTGACGGGTTTCGTGGTGGCCGGTGGCGTCTGGACCATCTACAACATCCGCCTGGACGCCATCCCGGACCTGTCCGACGTGCAGGTGATCGTGCTGACCGAGTATCCGGGGCAGGCGCCCCAGGTGGTCGAAGACCAGGTCACCTACCCGCTGACCACCGCCATGCTGGCGGTTCCCTATGCCAAGGTGGTGCGGGGCTACTCGTACTTCGGCCTGTCGTTCGTCTACATCATCTTCGAGGACGGCACCGACATATACTGGGCCCGCAGCCGCGTGCTCGAATATCTCAACTACGTCTCCGATCAGTTGCCGCCCGGGGTGAGCCCGCAGTTGGGGCCTGATGCCACCGGGGTGGGCTGGGTCTTCGAGTACTCGGTGCGCAACGGCTACTATTGCCCCGACCATCCTGAAGGGGTCTACTTCGCCCCGCCGGTCGGCCAGGGCGAGCTGCACGGCGCCGATCCGCCCGCGCCGCGGCTGGTGTCGCCCGACCTGGAAGGCGACTGGTACGCCCAGCCCGGCGACGCGCCCGAGGAGATCCGCGAGCGGCTCGTGCGGGTGCGCATCTTCGACCGGCCCGGCACCTGTCCCGTCGACGGCCGGGAGCTGAAGCTGGCCGAATACGACCTGTCCGAGCTGCGCAGCATCCAGGACTGGTACCTGCGTTTCGGCATCGCCGAGGTGCAGGGAGTGGCCGAGGTGGCGCCGGTGGGCGGATTCGTGCGGCAATACCAGGTGGTGGTCGACCCCGACCGGCTGCTGGCCTACGGTGCCACGCTGGGTGAGATCAAGCGGGCCATCGCCCAGTCCAACAGCGACGTGGGCGGCCGCGTGCTCGAGCTGTCGGAAACCGAGTACATGGTCCGCGGCCGGGGCTATCTGGGACGGCTCGATCCCGAGCAGGTGCGTGCGGCGATCGAGTCGGGCCGGCCGCTGTGGCGCGTGCGCGCCCGGCAGGCCATCGAGGATCTCAAGCGCGTGGTGATCCGGGCCACGCCCGACGGTACGCCGGTCTACCTGCGCGACGTGGCCGACGTGCAGCTCGGGCCCGAGCTGCGCCGCGGCCTGGCCGAGGCCGACGGGCGCGGCGAGGTGGTCGGCGGCATCGTGATCATGCGTTTCGGCGAGAACGCCTACCAGGTCATCCAGGACGTCAAGCACAAGATCGACGAGCTGCGCGTGGGGCTGCCGGCCGGCGTGGACGTGCTCACCGAGTACGACCGCTCGGCGCTGATCGAACGTTCGGTCGACACGCTCAAGAAGAAGCTCGTCGAAGAGATGATCGTGGTGGCGATCGTCTGCGCGGTCTTCCTGCTGCATCTGCGCAGCAGCCTGGTGGCGATCTTCGTGCTGCCCACGGCGGTGCTGGCCAGCCTGATCATCATGCACGCCATGGGCATCAACGCCAACATCATGAGCCTGGGCGGCATTGCCATCGCCATCGGTGCCATGGTGGACAGCGCGATCGTGATGGTCGAGAACGCCCACAAGCACTACGAGCGCGACAAGGGCACCAGGCCCCACGCCGAGATCATCATCGAGGCCGCCAAGGAAGTCGGCCCCACGCTGTTTTTCAGCCTGGTGATCATCACGGTCAGCTTTTTGCCGATCTTCGTGCTGGGTGAACAGAGCGGCCGCATGTTCAAGCCGCTGGCCTACACCAAGACCTTCGCCATGGGCGCCGCCGCCCTGCTGGCCGTGACCGTGGTGCCCATTCTGATGATCTACTTCATCCGCGGCCGCATCCCGGGCGAGCAGTCCAACCCCATCAGCCGCATCCTGCAGCGGGCCTACGAGCCGTTCTTCTGGCTGGCGATGAAGGGCAAGTACCTGACGCTGCTGGTGGCGGCCCTGCTGATCGCCAGCGCGATCCTGCCGCTGCAGAAGTACATCTGGGGCCGGCAGGTCATCGGCGAGAAGGTGCCCCTGCTCAAGCTCGATCACCAGATCGGCAGCGA
>CAZRSM010000462.1:0-3139 GCA_964602755.1 uncultured Planctomycetales bacterium | reverse complement strand
TCGCCGACGTGCTCGACATGCGCGTCGAGGAGGCCCTGCGGTTTTTCGACAGTTTTCCGAAGATCAAGCAGGGCCTGCAGGCCCTCTCCGACGTGGGGCTGGGATACATCCGGCTGGGCCAGCCGTCGAACACGCTCTCGGGCGGTGAGGCCCAGCGCGTCAAGCTGGCGGCCGAGCTGGCCCGCTCGTCGACCGGCCACACGCTCTACGTACTCGACGAGCCGACCACCGGGCTGCACTTTGCCGACATCCACACCCTGCTGGCGGTGCTCAACCGGCTGGTGGACATGGGCAATACCGTGCTGGTCATCGAGCACAACCTCGATGTGATCAAGACCGCCGACTGGGTCATCGACCTGGGCCCCGAGGGCGGCCAGGGAGGCGGGCAGATCGTGGTCGAGGGCCCGCCCGAGACGGTCGCCCGGTGTCCGCAGAGCCACACCGGCCGCTTTCTGCGAAAAAAGCTCGCCGCCCACCCCCGCCGTCCGACGGGCTGACGCCGGCCCGGCGGCGCTGTATGGTGGTGCCGGCCGAGGGGAGCGGTTCGCCTGGGGGCGACCGGCCCCCCAAGAAATGCAGTCAGGGGGAGTCGGGGGCGATTGCCGCCTTCGTGAAACGAGAAAAGCGTCACCGCAGGTAGTTCGGGCCACAAGAGATCGCAACCCGGAGAACCGAAGCGATGCCTGGATCGACCGAAGCCGAGCGTGCGGCTCGCAGGGACCGCAGGAAGAGCCGTCTGGCGGCGACGTTCAAGGCGCTGCTGCGCACCCGTCTGACCGCCGGCTTGCTGGTAGTGCTGCCGATCTGGATCACGGTGCTGCTGATCAAGTTCATCTTCCAGATCATGCGCGATTCGTCGCAGTGGGTGCTGCTGGCGATGATGCGGGCCGAGTGGTTCCAGAAACACGTCTGGAAGCTGCCCTTGCCCGAGGGCCGGCGGCTGGACATCGAGGCTTTCCTCCAGCAGCACCCCATGCTCGATTGGGGTATCGCCATCCTCAGCGTGCTGCTGACTTTCTGCATCCTCTATCTGGTGGGCCTGTTCACGCGCAACATCGTCGGCCGGCGCATCGTCGAGACCATGGATCACCTGGTCGACCAGGTGCCGCTGGTCAAGACCGTATACCGGTCGTCCAAGCAGATCATCGCCACCTTCGCCGGCGAGCAGTCCAAGGACTTCCAGCGGGCCGCGCTGATCCCGTTCCCGCAGGAGAAAATGCGCGCCGTGGGGTTCATTACCTCGGTTTTTCGCGATTCGGTCACCGGCGAAGAGCTGGCCACGGTCTTCATCCCCACCACGCCCAATCCCACCACCGGCTATCTGCAGGTGCTCAAGCGCGCCGACCTGGTCGAGTTGGACTGGAGTGTCGAGGATGCCGTGCGCACCATCATGTCGGGCGGCATCCTGCGTCCCGACTTCCTGACCATCGTGCCCGGCATCCACAAGAGCAGCCGGCGGGCCGCCGGCGCGGCCCAGTTGCCGCCGTCCCGGCCGCCCGACGAAGAGCGGTCCGGGACCGACGAGGCGTAGCCGGCGGTCAGTTGGGCTCGGCGGCCTCGTCGAGGAACTGCTGGTAGCGCTCGCGCAGCTTGCCGTCGAGCACGCGGATGCGCGCCTCGACGAACAGCTCCTTGGCCAGCTTGGCCATGGCCTGCGGGATGGCCCGCTCGCGCACCTGCCGTTCGATCTGCTCGCGCACGTCCTCGAACTTCACCGCCTGCTGGGCGATGCGCCGTTCGACCTTGATGATGTGGAAGAAGCGCCCCACCAGGATCGGGCTCGATATCCCGCCCGGCTTGAGCGAAAAGGCCGCCTCGCGCAGCGCCGGCGGCACCTTCGGATCATCGAACGTGAACGGCTCCATCAGCCCGCCCTGGGCGGCGGTCCGGGCGTTCTGGCTCAGCCGCCGGGCCACGGCCGCGAAGTCGGCCCCGTTGCGCAGCATGTCCACCGCCTGGTTCAAGGTGCGCGTGTCGCGCTGCGGAATCTGGATGTGCCGGATGACCACCTTGTCGCCGCAGGTGCGCGCAAACTCCTCGCGCAGCGTCTCCTCGGTGATCTTGAGGTTCCGCTCGACGATCTTGCGCAGATAGGCGTTGCGCCGCATGCCCAGGCGGAACTCGGCCATCGACAGTCCCCGTTCTGCCAGCACCTGCTCGAGCGCGCGACGCTTGTTCTGCTCGGTGGCCTCGTCGATGTCCATCCCCGCCTCGGCGGCGATGCTGTCGAGCGAGCGCTGATACTCGACGTCGATATCGTGCTGCGTGACCTTCAGCCCCAGCCGGCGGGCTTCCTGCTTGGCTACTTGCAGCACGATCATCTGCTGGAGCACTTCGACCCCGCGGGCCTCGATGAGAATGTCGATGAACTCCTGGCGGCTCAGCGGCTGGCCGTTGACCAGCGCGATGGCGTTGCCGTCTTGCGCCACGGCCGCACCCGCCGCCACCAGCAGCAGCGCCACGCCCCAGGTTCGCCGGGCAGCGGCCTGGATCACGCTTCGTCGAGTCTTGCCGCTCATCGCTTCACCTCCGGCTCCAGCGGTCTGAAAGGCGCCCGATCGGACCGCGCGATCCGGCACTCGGTGCCGGGCAGCTCGCGCGACAGCCGCCGGCGCAGGTCCTCCAGCGCCAGCCGCTCGCTGGCATAGTGCCCCAGGGCGACCGCCGTGATACCCCGCCGCAGCAGATCCAGCGCGTCGTGGTGCTTGAACTCGCCGGTTATCACCAGGGCCGCCGGGTCGGTAAAATCGCGCACGCCGAACGCGCCGGCGGCGGCGGTCACGAACCTGAAGCGCCGCCGCAGGTCGCCTGCGCACGTGGCGATGCTCAGGTCGATTCTGCCGCGCAGCCGCTCCAGCAGCTCGCGTCCGGCGGTCGGCCTGGCCAGCCGGCCCACGCGGCCCAGTCCCACCTGCCCGCGGCCGGCCAGTTCGTCGAGCGGGTAGAGGTCGAACGCCGGCTCCTCGTAGCTGTGGTTGGCGTAGAGCGCCCGCACCACGGCTCCCAGCCGGTCGCGCGGCACGACCATCTCCAGCCGAATCTCGTCGACTCTTTCGAGCACCTGCCTGCGGCCGACCGCCGGGTTGGTGGTCTCGTCGCCCCGGAAGGTGCCCCGCCCGGCCAGCTCGAAGCTGCACTC
>CAZRSM010000461.1:0-17530 GCA_964602755.1 uncultured Planctomycetales bacterium | reverse complement strand
GACCCGTTGGCCGACGGCCTGCTGATACTGTGCCTGGGCAAGGCCACCAAGCTGACCGAGCTGCTGATGGATCAGCCCAAGGTCTACTCCGCCGGCGCGCGGCTCGACGCCACCAGCCCCACGCTCGACGCCGACGGCCCGCTGGAGCCGGTCGAGCCGGCCTGCATCCCGGACGAAACCACGTTGCGCGGCGTCCTGCGCGAGTTCGAAGGATGCATCGAGCAGGTCCCGCCGGCGATCAGCGCCATCAAGATCGACGGCACGCCGGCGTACAAGCTGGCCCGCGCCGGCCGGCGCGTCGAGCTGAAAGCCCGCCCGGTCACCGTCTACTGGCTGCATCTGGAGCGCTTCCAGTGGCCCGAGCTGGAGTTCCAGGTGGCTTGCGGCCGCGGTACCTACGTGCGCTCGCTGATCCGCGACATCGGAACGCGCTTACACGCCGGCGGCTACCTGACGCGGCTGACGCGACTGCAAGTAGGCCCGTTCGAGCTGCGGCGCGCCGTCACGTTCGAGCAGCTCGAGTCGGCCGCCGACTGGCGCGAGCATCTGATTCCGCTCGACGAAGCTCGACGGCTGCTCACGAAACGTCCCATAACAATACCGTCCCGGCCGGCACTCTGAGTACCGGCGGGCGTTTTTTCGCAGCTCTTGCCATCGGATTCTGCTACAATCGATCGAGCAAGACCCGTCGCATGTGGGAGCGTGGACAACCAAACACCAGGATGCACCGGAGAATGCGCGATGCTGGATCGACGCGTCGTCAGCGGTATGCTGCTTGGCCTCATCGTCGCGGCAGCGACCGCCCAGGTACAGCTCAATATCGTCACGTACAACATCTATCAGGGAATCGACAACAGCTCGGCCGACCGGGCGGCCTGCGGCAACCTGCTGACTTCCATCGACTTCGACGGCAGCGGCCCCAACACCAGCCTGATGCCCGACGTGGTCTGCCTCCAGGAGACCACGAGCCTCAACGACCTCGAATCCTTCCGCGACGACTACCTGCCCGGCTACCAGGTCATCAAGGGGCCGACCACCGACGGCTTCTTCTCCTGCGGTTACTTCTTCCGCGGCGACCTGACCCTGCTGGCCTTCGACGAGTTCTCGACGCCCGGGCCGCGCCCGCTGCTGCGGCTGGTGGTCGACGTGCCCGGCAGCCCCGAACACCTGGTGGTCTATAACGCCCACTTCAAGGCCGGCTCCGACCAGAGCGACATCGACACCCGCCGGCTCGAGGCCAACACGGTCGCCAACCGCATCGCGGTCGATGTCGAGTACGGCATCGACCTCGACGGCGACGGCACGCGCGAGTTCTTCCCGACCTACTACGTGTTCGGGGCCGACCTGAACCAGGACGACTTCTCGGGCGACGTGGTCGACGCCCTGCTCACCGGCGGCTCCAACGGCCTGCCCACCGGGCTGAACGACGCCCGTCTCGAGACCATCTACGGCGCGCAGTTCCCCACCTGGCTGGGAAACACCTACAGCACCCGCTACAGCCTCAGCCGCCGCTACGACTACATCCTCGTCAGCGATGCCATCTACGACCAGTTCGATACCAACGGCGACCAGACCGTCGACCAGGACGAGCTCAACGCCGCGGGCTTCGTGTATGTCTCCAGTGACGACAACGGCCTGCACGCCAGCGGCGACCAGGATGCCACTACCGTCGGCTCCGACCACACCCCCGTCCTGCTGACCATCACGCTGCCACCCGACTCGGTAGCCGGCGACCTCGACGGCGACGGCGACGTCGACCTGGCCGATCTGTCGCTGATGCTCGCGGCTTACAACACCTGCGACGGCGACCCCAACTTCAACGCCGCCGCCGACCTGGACGGCGACGGCTGTGTCGACCTGGCCGACCTGTCGATCCTGCTGTCCAACTACGGCTACGGAACCTAGAGCCACCCCACACACCGTCTGCCACCCGCGGTCGGGCAAGTGGCCCGCGCGGGTGGTTTTTTTGTCGCCCGGCGCGACGATCCGCGGGCGCCGCTGTCGAGCGCGGGCGAAACGGCCGCGTCAGACAGACTCGCACCACTGACCGGGTCAACGGCCCTCGAACGCGGCCCGGCTGCGTGAATCGGGAAAGGTGATGCGCACCCGGCGGCGCCGATCGCCCCCGTGCTCCAGCTCGACGCAGAAATAGCGGGCATCGAGGAAACGCGCGAAGCGGTCGGCCCATTCGATGGCGACCACCGCGTCGCCGCCGGCCAGCAGCTCCTCCAGCCCCAGGTCTGCCAGCTCGTCCAACCCGCCCAGCCGGTAGGCATCGACATGGCACAGCAGCAGCCGGCCCTGATACTGGCGCATCAGCACAAAGGTGGGGCTCACCACCGGCTCATCGGCCGACACGCCCAGGCCGCGCGCCAGCCCCTTGGCGAACTGGGTCTTGCCGGCGCCCAGCGGCCCGCACAGCTCGATCACCTCGCCGCCGACCAGCAGCCCGGCCAGCCGTCGACCCAGCTCCCGAGTCTGGCCGGCGTCGCTGGTGCTCAGCGATATTTCAAGCTGCCCGGTCCGGTTCATGTCGGCAGGAAGTGCGCGAGCCAGGCCGCGAATCACTCGAAGTGCTCCGGCCAGCCCCACTCGGCGGCCACCGGCAGCATCTCGCGGTCGGTGACCTCGAATTTCAGCGGCGTGACGGCTACGTAGCCCTCGGAAACCGCCGCCAGGTCGGTGTCGGGATACTTCTCGGCCGGCGGCATGGCCCCGTCGAG
Source organism: uncultured Planctomycetales bacterium (assembly GCA_964602755.1). Taxonomy (GTDB): domain Bacteria; phylum Planctomycetota; class Phycisphaerae; order UBA1845; family Fen-1342; genus JALSRY01. The sequence continues at coordinate 14,807 of CAZRSM010000461.1, read as the reverse complement.
CCAGAAGACCGGGCGGCCCAGCGGATCGATCTGCTTGTGATAGCGATCTTCCATCGGCACCACGCCCTGCGGGCAGACACGCACGCCCCGCGGCCAGCCGTGATCCAGCGAGGGGATGTTGACGTTGAGGCAGGTACCCGCCGGCGGACGGGCCTCGACGTAGCGCGCGAAGATGGCCCGCGCGACCTTGGCGGCCCGCTCGAAGTCGAGCTTGTCCGACAACTCCAGCGAGACCGCCATCGACGGAACGCCGAAGAATGAGGCTTCGGCCGCCCCGGCCACCGTCCCGCTGTAGAGCACGTTGACGCCGGTGTTGACGCCGGCGTTGATGCCGCTGACCACGAAGTCAGGGCGCTCGTCGAGCAGTTCGAGCATGGCCAGCTTGACGCAATCGGCCGGCCGACCGTCCACGCTCCAGCCGATGAAGGTGTTCTTGACGTGCACACGGTGGGCCGCCATGGGCGTCAGCACGCTGATGGCGTGCCCCACGGCCGATTGCGAGGTCTCGGGCGCCACCACGTCGATCTCGCCGAAATCTTCCAGGGCGCGATACAGCGCTTCGATGCCGGGCGCCAGGATGCCGTCGTCGTTGGTGATGAGTATTCGCATGAATCGAGATTATACGACCATGACCGGCCGGCGCTAACCGGGGCAAGTCACAGGTGGCTGGTCATTTGGGAGCAGGTTCCTCAGGCCGGGTTGGTTCGATCCGCTCGACGCCGGAAGCCCGGACCGCGCGAATCACATTCACAGCATCAGCTCAGCCGGTGGGGGTCTCCTTGAGCCGGATGATGCCCTGGCGCTTGGGCTTATCGCCGTCGTCGGCGGGTTTCTGCTCTTTGGGAATGCTGATGACCTTGGGTTCGGCGATGGCCTCTTCTTCCTCGGCCTCGCTGAGCCAATCGAGGACGCTGTCCTCGATCGACTTGACCCGCGGCACCTCGAACTTCTCGCCGCACTTCTTGCAGCGGGCCTTGCGCCCCTGGAACTCGACCGGCAGGCGGTACCTGGCCCCACACTTTCCGCACGTGCATTTGATGAAGTCAGCCACAACTCACCTCGCTGCGCCCACATCCCGGGCGCCGACCGTCGAGTAACGCCGCTGGGGCGTTCGTCCGGCTACATCCCCGTGTTGTCCGCTGTCGGCTGAGCTACGAACCCAGGATGAACGAGTATGAGTGCGGCCGGCGAATCCGCTCGACCGGAAATCCCTGACTTCGTGCGGGGCCTCAGCCACGTCCCCTTCACGAATTACACCCTAGCGGATGGGGCCAGGGTTTTCAACAGATTATATCGGCGCGCCGCGCGGGGCTGATGAATCCGCACGAACAGGCCGCCGAAATCAACGCGCTCAGGGACGATGCCACTGATCACACGCAGCACAAAGTGGGAAGTTATCGAACGTCAGCCCCTGCTGGGCGGCCCGCGCCGCGGCCAGTTCGTCCGACCGCCAGATCTCCGCCAGCGGCTGCGCGAACCAGTCGCCGATCACCATCTCGCCGCGCACGTCCTGGCTGCACAGCACCGCCCGACCGTCGGCCAGCAGCACCGCGCACCGCGCCAGCCGCCGACACGGCTCGCGGACCAGCGGCGTGGTCGCCAGCAGCGTATCGGCCGGCAACCGGCCGCAGTAGTCGTTGTAGCCCCGCAGCACCGCCGTCATGCGCCGCCTGATCCAGCCGTCGTAAAACTCCTCCAGCTCGTCGAACGTCGCAGCGCAGCGCGTCAGGCTGCACACCACCAGCGGCGGCGGACTGCTGCGCTGCTGGCGGGCCGCTTCGAGCCGCTCCAGGTTGGCCAATACCTGCTCATACTTGTCGGCCCCGTGCACGCGGCGATAGGTCTCGCGGCTGGCGGCATCCAGGCGGACTTCCACCACGTCGACCTGGGCCGCGACAAGAGCGTCGATCTGCCGGTCGGACAGCTCGACCAGCGGCGATTCGACCGCCAGCCCCAACACGCCGGCCTCGCGCAGCAGTCGACAGGCTTCTCCGAAACGCGGGTGCGCCAGCGGGTCGCCGTGCCCGGCCAGCACCACTGTGCGCAGGTCGGCGCGTCCCAGCTCAGCAGCCAGGCGTTGCAAGGCGTCGAAGTCTTCGAGCCGGCGCCGGGGAACGTGCCGGCGCGGACGCAGCGTCGTCCCGGGCAGCGGATAGTCGGTGGTCAGTTCCAGCTCTACCTCGGCCGGCAGCGGATCGGGACGGTCGAGCGCGTCCTGCGCCGCCCAGCGCGACAGGGCCGCGGCATCGGCTTGCGGACCCAGCCGCTGCAGCGCCCGTTCGAGTCGCGCCAGGCCGCTGGCGGTGTCGGCCAGCCAGCGCACCGGGCGGGCGACGATCTCCGGCTCGACGCGGCAGCAGGGCGGCTTGGTGATCGGATCGAGCCGCGCCAGCTCGGGGTGGTAGCTGAGCCGCCAGCCCACCGGCAACGTATCTTCCAGCAGCTTGCGCGTGGTCTGGCGACCCAGCACCAGGCCGGCCAGCCCCGGCGGCGCCTGCGTGAAGACCCAGTCGGTCTCGTCACGGTGGGCCGCGAGGTGTTCGAGCATGGCGCTGCACAGGGCCGGATCGACCACCGCCTGGTGGCCCTCGATGCACAACGCCGCGGCGGCCTGGTAGTGATCGAGCACCCGGCCGACCACCAGCGGCTCGACGTATTCGTCGAACCAGGTGGCTCCCAGCAGCCCGGAGCGCCACGCCGCCAGGTTCCACTTGCGGGCACAGCGGAACAATCCGCGCCGCGGCCGCTGGCCGTGATCGAGCGGCAGCACCTCGATCGGTATGCTGGCGGACAGGCCCGCAGCCAGGGCCTGGCCGGTCGCCAACTGCGCTTCGGTGACCACCACGCAAATCCGCTCGACGCCGCGCACCCGCGCCAGGCGCTTGAGTGTGTGCCGCAACACCGGCTCGCCCGCCAGCGACGCCTCCAGGCGCGACGGCTGACCCAGAAAGGTCTGCTCGAAATCGGCGAAAACGGCGGCCACCACGTTCATGACCCGGCCCCGTCCAGACGCCGCAGGCCCCGCGGCAACACACGCAACAGGAACTCGCAACCGTCGATAAAAGCGTCGACGAACTCCCGGTCGGCAGCCAGGCGCCGGCGGGCGGTGGCCGCATCGGAGCGGCCACAGCCCGCCATCCGACGATCGGCGCTGTAGCGCCGCAGCACGGCGGTGGCCGACACGTCGAGCACCAGCCGGTAGACCTCGGGATAGCGGCGAATCAGCGTCCGCAGCTCGTCGACGCGCGCGATCAGACGGTTGAACTCCGCCGGTCGCTCTACGAGCCGTTCGAGCCGGTCGAGCAACTGGCGCGTCTCGCGCGCGATGCGCAGGATCTCCTGGATTTCCTCGATGCGCTGCTGCAACGCCTCCCGGGCCGCCTGCCGGGCCGCCGGGTCCGGGTGCACTCGCCGCTCGGGTGAAAGCAGCTCAGGGGGCAGCTTGCGGCGGCAATAGCGTTCGGCCACCTCGGCCAGCGGCGCGACGTCGGCCCCGGCCAGCGCCACGCCGCCTTCGGAAGCCTGGATGACTCGCTGCGGCGACGCGGCCAGGTCGCTCTCGAACTGATCGCGATAGGTGCACAGCAGATCGTCGCTGTAGACCGCCCGGCCGTGCAGGTCGGTGGTGCGGCGCAGGATGGGTCGGTTGCGCACGATGCGCTCCCACTGCTTCATTTCGATCGTGCAGAAGCGTCCCAGCTCGCAAGCCCAGATCTGCTCGATGGGGCTGCCCGGGATGTAGAACATGCCCTCGCTGAACGCCAGGTCCTGGCCGACAAAGACGATCGGGTCGCAGCCCAGGTGTTGCGCCAGGTAGAAGGCCAGGTGGGCCACGGTGCTGCCGGCCTTGAGGCCGCCGCGCTGCGGGTCGGCCTGGCGCAGCAGCGTCCGGTGGTGCTGGTGGGCCAGCAGCCGCTTGGGGCCGCCGTACATGTCGATCACGCGCCAGGCGGCCTTCGGCTCGGCCACCAGCGTGCAGCGCCCGAAGTCGGCGATGCCGCGGAAGAACTCGGTCGAGACTTCGTGGAAATCGAGGCTGGTCACGAAGTGCGGGCAGATGCCCCGCTGATAGAGCAGTCGCAGGATGGTCTGCACCGCGATGATCACTGCGCGGTCCTGCAGTTCGGACAACAGGTCGAGGTTGCGCGCCAGCGACGGCCCGGCCGCCACCACGATCGCCGGACAGCCGCGCGCCGCCCCGGCCAGAACCTCGATGCCGGGGTTGTCGAGATATGCAGGCAGGTTGAGCACCACGTTCTCGAAAGTCACCCGCGAGGTGCGCAGGAGGGTGACCATCTGGGTACGGGCGTAGGAGACGAAATCGGTCATCAGGCGGCGGATCTGCTCGTGGAACGCCGCGTGATAGCGCCGCGTGTGCGGCGCGGTGACGAACCGGAACCCCAGCAGGATCAGGGCGGTGTGTTCTTCGAGCCGGCCGTGGACGTGGCCCCGCTCGGCCGCCGTCAACAGCAGCAGCCTCCGGGACTCGATCAGCGGCCGCAGATCGTGCAAGCCCAGTGTCAGCTTGATCTGGCGCAGGTCGTCCTCGGCCACGATCAGCACCGGCGCGCCGAAGCGCTGCTCCAGCTCGGGCAGCAGGTAGCCCAGACCCAGGCCGTTTATGAAGAACGTCGGATGCTCGCGCTCGGGCAACTGCTCGACGATGCGGCGGGCTTCTTCGAGCGGCCGGTGGCGACTGTGCGCATAGACCGGGCGTCCGTCGTCGGCGGTGAGCTTGAGCGTCAGGTGGCCGTCACGGGTCGGTTCGAGCGGCGGCAGCTCGGCCAGCGGCAGGTGATCGAGGGCTGCGGCCAGGGGAGCGTCGGTGCGGTAGAGAGCCTCCAGGTTGGCCAGGTACTGTCGGCACCACGCTTCGCGGAGCTTTTCAGGATTATCGGCCGCCGGGAGCATAGGTTGCCATTGACGCCGGGCAGGGTTCAGATGTCAAGCGCTTTGCCCGCGGCGTCCTCTCTCACGGCATGGGGTGCGCTTTGAAGGTGTTATCGGAACGCAGGCGCCGTCCCGGGCGGACGTCGGCGACGGCGCGTGGGGGCCGTGAGCGTTCCTCACGCCTCGTGCGCCGCGGGTCGATAGTCAGGGTGGACGTGCCTCGGGAGCCGGCGCAGGCGCGAGCACGTCGGCCTGTCCGCGACGGGAGCGGCGCAGGGCTCGCGTAACCGACTCGCCGGCCGGGCGGTACGCCTTGGCACCACTCGTGATCCGCCGGCGCCGGCGGACTGGGGACCAGACGTGGCTGATAGTTCATCTGCGACAGTAGAGAAACCCAAGTCGATCGACGCGGTAGTTCAGCGCATCACCGAGATCTCGACGCTTCCGCAAGTCGCGCTCAAGGTCATCGAAGTCGCCAAAGATCCGGACGCCGGCGCGGCCGAGCTCAAGGCCGTGGTGGAGGGCGACCCGGCCCTGAGCGCGCGGGTGCTGCGGATGGTCAACTCGGCGGCCTACGCGGTGCGCAGCCGGGTCACCAATCTGCACCAGGCCATCAGTTACTTGGGCTTCAACCAGGTGCGCAACCTGGCGATGACCGCCTCGGTCAGCGAGCTGTTCAAGAAGAAGGAGACGCTGGGGCCGTATCGCCGCAGCACGCTGTGGCGGCACCTGGTCTCGGTCGGCATCTGCGCCCGGCTGGTGGCCTCGCGCTGCAAGATGGCCAACTTCGAGGACGCCTTCCTGGCGGGTCTGCTGCACGACATCGGCATCATCCTCGAAGACCAGCACGTACACCCGCAATTCGCCGCGATCATGCAGGAGCTGAGCGACAATCCCTCGCTGCTGGAGCTGGAGAAGAAATACCTGGGCTTCACGCACTGCATGCTGGGGGCCCGCATCGCCGAGACCTGGCGCTTCCCGGACGTGGTGCGGGCCGCGATCCGCTTCCACCATGCGTCGCTGAGTTATCGCGACGAGGGCGCCGATATCGTGCGTTGCGTCGAGGTGGCCAACGTGCTGTGCACCGTCAAGGGCATCACCTCGGTGGGCATCAAGACCGTCAAGCCCCAGCTCGAGGTGTTCCAGGCCATGGGATTCCAGAAGGAAGACCTGGTCATCCTGGCCCAGGATCTCGACCAGGAGCTGGTCGCCAACGAAAGCCTCTTCGAGTTGTAGCCGCCATGGTAAGCAATGACATGTTGAACGAACTCGGGCAGTTGTTCGCCAGCGACGCGTGCCCGGCCGACACCAGCGGGGCCCTGGCCATCATCAAGGACCACCTGGCCGGCTGGGGCGCCAGCGACATCGTCATGATCGACCACCAGGGCGAGGTGCTGGCGACCTTCCCTCCCGTCGACCACCTCAACCGCGAGGCGGTCGGCGCCTGCGTCTCCGCCCTGCGCGGCCCGCTCAAGAGCGTCGAGTTCGCCACCACCAACCCCCTGCAGGCCGACCAGCGCCGGGTCGAAGCCCTCGGCGTGCGCATCGTGGCCTGCGACCAGCCGGCCGGCGCCCTGATAGCCATCCGCGAGGCCGGCGACGATCAGCCGGCGCTCAACATCTCGCTCCACGAACTGGCCACGCTGGGCCGGCTGGCCTGGCTGGCGCTCAGCCAGGCCGCCGAGCTGCGCCAGGCCCAGGCCCGCATCCGTCACCTGCTCTCCGAACAGGAATCGCTCAAGAGCGCCCACAACGAAATAGTCGAGAGCATCCTCGAAGAACGCGAAACCCACCTGCAGGAGAAACGCCGTCACATAGTCGAGCTGGAGAGCGAAGTACGCCGGCGCTCGGCGGCGCTGCGCGAGGCCATGGAGCGCGCCGAAGCTGCCAACCGCGCCAAGAGCGAGTTCCTGGCCAACATGAGCCACGAAATCCGCACGCCCATGACCGCCATCCTGGGATACTCGGAAAACCTGCTCGACCCCAACCTCACCGAAAAGGAGCGCGCCGACGCCATCCAGGTCATCCGCCGCAACGGCCAGCACCTGCTCGAGATCATCAACGACATCCTCGATCTGTCCAAGATCGAGGCCGGCCGGCTCGAGCCGGAGATCATCGAGTGCTCGCCGGGCCAGCTCGTGGCCGACGTCTATACGCTGATGCGCGTGCGCGCCGAGGAAAAGAAGCTCACCTGGCAGGCCGAGTTCGACGGCCCGATACCCGAGAAGATACGCAGCGACCCCACCCGCCTGCGACAGATCCTCATCAACCTGGTCGGCAACGCCATCAAGTTCACCGAGACCGGCGGCGTACGGCTGGTGGCCTCGTTCCAGCCGGCCGACGAAGACACCCAGCGCCCGGCGCGGATGCGTTTCGACGTCATCGACACCGGCATCGGCCTGACCGCGGAGCAGCAGGCCCGCCTGTTCCAGCCCTTCTCGCAGGCCGACACGTCGGTGACGCGCAAGTACGGCGGCACCGGCCTGGGCCTGGCGATCAGCCAGCGGCTGGCGCGCGCCCTGGGCGGCGATCTGACCGTCCGCAGCACGGTCGGCAAGGGCAGCACCTTCAGCGTCACGGTGGGTGCCGGCCCGCTCGACGGCGTGCGGATCATCGAACGGCCCAGCCTCGGCGACTTCCTCAGCGGCCACGAAGACGACACCGCCCAGACGGTGCGCAGCAGCGACAAGCCGCTCAAGGGCTTGCGCATCCTGCTGGCCGAAGACGGACCGGACAACCAGCGTCTGATCACCTTTATCCTGAAGAAGGCCGGCGCCCTGGTGTGCGTGGCCGAGAACGGCCAGATCGGCCTGGACAAGGCCCTGGCGGCCCGCGACGAAAAGCGACCCTTCGACGTCATCCTGATGGACATGCAGATGCCCGTCATGGACGGCTACACAGCCACCAGCAAGCTGCGCGCCGCCGGCTACGAGGGCACCATCATCGCCCTGACCGCCCACGCCATGGCCAGCGACCGGCAGAAATGCATCGACGCCGGCTGCGACGAGTTCGCCACCAAACCCATCGACCGCAAGAAGCTCATCGACCTCATCACACAGCTCTGCGACCAGGGCCGGCCCAGCGGTCAGCAGGCCGGCCGGTCGGCAACCTGAACACCGCCGCCACCACCGCGCCGGCCTACGGCCAGTAGACCACTTCGTCGCGGTCGGGATCATACCACTACAGCCGCGGCGACCCGTCCGCCACCTCGTAGCCGAACTGCTCGCCGGTCAGGGCGCTGCTCAGCGACTCATCGTCGCCCGGCGGCAGGTTTCGCCGCGGGCCGCCACGCACGCCAGGTGGCTTTAGCTCGCGGCCGCCAGGTTGAGCAGCGGGTAGCGCAGGAAGCTCACCGGGTCGCCGAACGCGGACTCGATCTCTTCCAGTTGCGGCCGGGCCGGCGGGTAAGGTTGAGACAACGCGCGCTCGACCCGGTCGAAACGGGCTGTGACCTGCTCGATGCGCCGGGAGCGCGGCATCACGCCCATTGTCGGGCACCTGGGGGCGACGTAGACTACTGGGCGACGGGGCGCTGCCGCGTCCGCCGATCATCTGGTCCGGGGGCAACACGCGCATTTCCACGGTCACCAAGGAGTCAACCATGTCTCGCAACCCGAAAGTCGCAGCCATCCTGTGTTCGGCGATCGCTCTGTGCGTACTGGGCGGTTGTCCATTCGTGGTGGTCTATCCGGCAGCCATGCAGACCACCTCGCAGGATTTCGAACTCGACAACGGCAGGATCAGGATCACCGTGGTGTTCAGCAAGGCAGTCGACATGTCTTCGCTGATCGCCGGCACCAACGTGATCCTGGATGCCGAGAAAGACCACAACGCCAACCTCACCATTACTGCCGGCAGCGACAGCCGCACCATCGTCATAACCACCGTCGATACCACCGGCGATCTGCTGACCTTCGACCCGGACGGCTTCTTCACGCTCATGCTGCTCGGGTCCGGCGACAATCCCATCAGGAGTACCGACGGAGACATCCTCGACGGCGACGGCGATGGCACGGCCGGCGGCGATTACGAGACCACCTTCGTACTCATCGGCTGATCAGCACCTCCGCCGATCGGCCACCGCGCGGTCGGCCGCCGACCGGCCGGCAGCAGACGCGGCGCCCCGTCCCGTCTTCCGTCCGTTTGTCAGCCGGGCCGGCTGCCGGTTCGAGATGAACAAAGCGAGGTGAGAACCATGTCCGACGTCTGGGCGCGTATCGAGATCCTGCAAGGCGACATCACCAGGCTCGACGTCGATGCCATCGTCAACGCCGCCAACAGCCGCCTGGCCGGCGGCGGCGGGGTCGACGGAGCCATCCACCGCGCCGCCGGCGCCGCCGAACTGCAGGCCGCCTGCCGCCAGATCGGCGGCTGCGCCACCGGGGATGCCGTCATCACGCCGGGATTCAAGCTGCCGGCCCGCTACATCATCCACACCGTGGGGCCGGTCTACCGCGGCGGCACGCACGGCGAAGCCGAACTGCTGGCTTCGTGCTATCGGCGCTCGCTGGAGGTGGCCCGCGACCACGGCCTTAAGACGATCGCCTTCCCGGCCATCAGCACCGGCATCTACGGTTATCCCTTCGAGGCCGCCACTCAGATCGCCCTGCGCAGCGTGGCCGACTTCCTGGCCGACTGCCCGCAGATAGAGAAGGTCACCCTGGTATTCTTCAGCCCGTCGGACTACGAAGTCGCCCGCCGTCTGTACGAGCAATTCGCCGCCGGCGGCCAATAGCCGATCCCGGCCGGCCGGTCGGCTAGTCGCCGGGCGGCCCCGGCCGGCTGAGCCCGACCGCGGGCCGACGGTTGAGCAGCACCAGCGCCACGACCACCGCCCCGGCCGACAGCGCCAGCACCAGCGGTCGCGTTTGCGGCAACAGCAGCACCGCCACCAGCGGTCGGTTGCGGGCCGCCGTCTCCAGACGCTCGGCCCACGGCGGGCCCAACGTCGGCGGTTCGATCGGCGTCGCGCCCGGCGGGGACGCCGGCTCGACCGGGATTACTTCGACCCCCGGTGGCACGACGCCGAACTCGCGCCGCCCGATGCGCTCGAGATAGGCAGGATCGTTCTGGATGTGGTCGATCTGACGGGCGACCGCCTCGAGCCGCTGCTCGAGCCGGGTGATACGCTGCTCAGCGAGCAGACGTTGGCGGCGCAGCTCGCGCACTTCCAGCCAGGGCGGCAAGAGCACGGCGGCCGCCAGCGTCACTCCTCCCAGCACGAGCAACACCCATGCCAGCAGCAACGCTCTTATTCGCGAATCAGCCATCGACGCTCTTTACGGATTGCCCGCGCGACCGCGGCCGGCCGCCTACGACGCCTTCTGCCAGAACTGTGCCCCGTAGACCGCCTGGTCGCCGAGCATCTCCTCGATCCGCAGCAGGCGGTTGTACTTGGCGATGCGGTCGCTGCGCGAGGCGCTGCCGGTCTTGATCTGGCCGGCGTTGGTGGCCACCGCCAGATCGGCGATGGTGGTGTCCTCGGTCTCGCCGCTGCGGTGGCTGATGACGGCGGCGTAGCCGTTGCGCATCGCCAGGTCGACCGTGTCCAGCGTTTCGGTCAGCGAGCCGATCTGATTGAGCTTGACCAGGATGGCATTGGCGCAGTTTTCGCGGATGCCGCGCCCCAGGTACTCGGGATTGGTCACGAAGATGTCGTCGCCGACGAGCTGGACCTTTTCGCCCAGCCGCTCGGTCAGCTTTGCCCAGCCGGCCCAGTCGTTCTCGGCCAGGCCGTCTTCGAGGCTGCGGATCGGGTATTTCTCGCACCAGCCGGCCCAGATGTCGATCATCTCCTCGCTGGTGGCCAGCCGGTCGGGATCGGACTTGAAGAAGCGGTACTTGCCGCTGGCGGCGTCCCACATCTCGCTGGTGGCCGGGTCGAGGGCGATCCAGACGTCCTGGCCCAGCTCGTAGCCGGCCTGCTCGACGGCCACCGCGATCACCTCCAGGGCCTCCTCGTTGCTCTTGAGGCTGGGGGCGAAGCCGCCTTCGTCGCCCACGGCGGTGTTGTAGCCGCGGTCCTTGAGCACCGCCTTGAGGTTGTGGAAGATCTCGGCCCCCATCCGCAGCGCCTCGCGGAAGGTCGGCGCTCCCCACGGTTGAACCATGAACTCCTGGAAATCGACATTGTTGTCGGCGTGCTTGCCGCCGTTGAGGATGTTCATCATCGGCACCGGCAGCACGTGGGCCCCGGACCCGCCGAGGTAACGGAACAACGGCAGACCGCAACTGGCCGCCGCCGCCTTGGCACAGGCCAGCGAGACCGCCAGGATGGCGTTGGCCCCCAGCCGGCCCTTGTTGGGCGTGCCGTCCAGCTCGAGCATGCGCCCATCGAGCTGCTCCTGCATGGTGGGGTCCAGGCCGCGCAGGGCGGGCGCGATCACGGTGTTGACGTTCTCGACGGCCTTGAGCACACCCTTGCCCAGGTAGCGCTTCTTGTCACCGTCGCGCAGTTCGATGGCTTCGTTTTCGCCGGTGGAAGCCCCGCTGGGCACCGCCGCGCTGGCCAGCGTGCCATCGGTGAGCACCACGTCGGCCTCCACGGTGGGGTTGCCGCGCGAATCGAGGATCTCGCGCGCCGCGATCGACTGGATCTTGACACTGGACATGGCTGGTCCTTTCTCTAGTCGTCACCAGGCTGGCTCGCCGCCCGGCTGGCGGGCCCGGCAGCCAGCTCGGGCCTGGGCGGCGGCGGCAGGGCGTGATCGAGGTAGACCACGCTGATTACGAAGCGTGGCGGCTGCGACTCGCGGTCCTTCCACCCGATCAGCTCCACCTCGTCGCCCAGTTGGATGTCTTCCAGGCTGCACAGTTTGTCGTTTATGTATATCTCGGAACCGGGCGTCACCAGGCAGTTGAACGTCTTCTGCGTACCGGGCGGGTCCTTGGGCCGCGCTCCCTTGACCACCAGCTCGCCCGTATCGACGTGACGGGCCACCACCCGACCGGATAACAGCGTGTAGTGCGGCAACGGCTGCCGCTCGCTGCAACCGACGAGCAGCACACCCGCCGCCAGGCCGGCCAAAGCCGCCAGCCGCCGCGCGAGACCGCCTGCGGCCGCCAGCGGTCGCCAGCGTCTGGCCACGGCCGCCGGTGGTTGACAGGGTCTGGCCACGGCCGCCGGTTGCGGCGCGGGTCCGGCGATATCCGCCACGGTCGCTTCCATGAGGCGGATTGTACCCCGCCGGCGCCGCCGGCGCAACCGCCCGGCTACGCAACCGACCGTCCCCCCTCCCAGGGGGGACCACAGGGGGGTCGAAGCCAGCGAATACACGCCGCCTGCAGGGTGGGTACTGCCTACCACGATTGCAGCGTGACAACGTCCGCCAGAGACCGCCAAGAGCGCCAGGAAGACGCCACGCACCCGCCGGCGTGCAGCGCCCACCGCGGCGGCGCAGCGCATGCCGCAGACCGGTTCGGCGCTTCGGTCTGCATCGGTATGCGGTTATGCTGTCTGTCGCAAGGCACGGACCAGGCGCGGAGAGCCGACATGCCGGAACCATCCGTACCGCTCGAAGAAAAGGTTTACCAGGCCGGCGAACACCGCTCGATGAGCATGCTCGACTTGTTGCGGGCCTTCAAGCAGCACGGCACCGCCCGCGTCACCGACCTGCACCTCAAGACCGGCAAGCCGCCGGCCTACCGCGTCGACGGGGCCCTCAAGCTCACCGGCGGCCAACCCCTGGACGCCGAGACGGTCGGCAAGCTGGCCCGCAGCCTGCTCGACGAGACGCAGGTGGTCACGCTGCGCAAGCGGCGCTCGGTCAACGCCTCGCGGCTGATCGAGAACATGCGTTTCCGCATCAACGCCTACTTCGACCGCAACGGGCTGGCGCTGGCGATCCGGGCCCTGGACACCGCCACGCCGACCATCGACTTCATCGGCTTTCCCAGCCGCGTGTGGGAAGACATCGTCAAGCTCCAGCACGGCCTGGTGCTGGTCACCGGCACCACCGGGTCGGGCAAGTCGACCACCATCGCAGCCCTGATCAGCGAGATCGCCCGCACGCGGCCGTGCCACATCATCACGCTCGAGGACCCCATCGAATACGAGCTGACCAGCGACCTGTCGATGATCTCGCAGCGGGCCATCGGCCGCGACGTGCCCGACTATGAGCACGGCCTGCGCGACTGTCTGCGCGAAGACCCGGACGTGATCTTCGTGGGCGAGATGACCGACGTCGAATCGGCCACCTGGACGCTCACCGCCGCCGAAACCGGTCACCTGGTGTTCTCGGGCATCCACACGCGCGATTCGGTCGGCACCATCACGCGTCTGCTCGACATGTATCCGGCTCATCGCAGCGAGGAGATCGCCAACCAGTTGGCAATGGCGCTGCGCTACATCATTTCGCAGAAGCTGGTGCAGCGTGCCAAAGAGCCGGGCCGGGTCGCCGCAATGGAAATACTCAACAACAATTACGCTGTGGCCAATCTCATTCGCCAGTTGCGACTCGAACAAATATATTCTATATTGCAGACACAAACGCGCGACGAGCCGCGGCAACGCATGACTACCCTCGAGCGCTCACTGGCACACCTCGTGCATGCAGGCCGCGTGACCCGCGAAGAGGCCGAGCGCTTCGTGAACCAGTTGCCCGTGTTCGAGGATGAAATGAAGCGCCTGGAAGGCTGAAGGCCACCACCCCGCTGACCCCCGGTGCCGTATGGCGATCACCACCCGCCCTGCCAACGACGGAACACTCGACGGCGACGAACACGTCACCCGCGATCTGTTCTGCGTGCGCTGCGGCTGCAACCTGCGTGGTTACAACGTGCGTCAGCCGTGCCCGACCTGCCTGCACCCCATCTCCGACTCGGTGTGGGGCGACTTCCTGATCTATTCGCAGCCGCGCGAAGTCAAACGTATCGAAGACGCCCTGGCGCTGATCATCTACGGGGCGGTGCTCACGGCGGTCGTGACCGGCCTGGCCCTGCTCGGCATGCTGCTGACGGCCCACAGCACCCTCCACGCCGTGCAACGCGCCTTCGACACCCTGCTGGCCGGCGCGATCATCGCCACGGTGGTGTCCGCCACCGGAATCGCCACACTCACGCGCCGCCACTCGTGGGCCTACTTCCGCGCGCGCTACAGCCGCCCGCGCAACCTGCTGCCGGTGGCGCTCGGCGGTGTGGGGCTGATCGCGCTGCTGGTCGCGCTGTCGCGGCTTCTGTCCGGTTGTTTCGGCAGTTGCCTGCTGGTGGCGGCGGTCACGGTCAGCGCGGCGGTTTTCTTTCGGGGCGCCGCCCGGCTGATGGCCCTGATGCCCAATCAGAAGCTGGCCCTGCACGCCAACGTGATGTGCTTTGTGGCGCTGGCTCTGGGAATCATGGCCGTGGCGGTGCTGATCGGGCGCGTCGAGGTCACCAGCCAGCCCCGCTGGGAAGGCCCCCTGCCGGCGCTGACCTTCATGACCGCCGGCGGAGCGGCAGCCTTCGCGGCCCTGGCCATCCGTCTGCTGCTGCTGATGCGCCGCGCGCTGCGGGCAGTGCGCTGAAAAAGCAGCCCCATCCCGCCCTTGAGCCGGCCTGCGGCCTGTGGGACAATCACTGCCCCGACCTTCTCTGATACCCGGTGCGCCCCTGGCGCGCACACGTGCGGGAGGTAGCGCCCATGGCACAACGTCCCCTCAACGTAGGCATCATCGGCGGCGGCAGCGGGGCCTTCATCGCCATGCCGCACCAGCGGGCCATCAACTTCGACGGCACGCGGCGCGTGGTGGCCGCGGCGTTGCGCAGCGATCCGGCCGCCGCCCTCGACGACGCCCGGAACTGGCCCTACCCGATCGAGGGCTACGCCAGCTACGACGAGCTGATCGCCGCCCAGGCCGACAAGCCTGTCGGCCAGCGGCTCGACTACATCCTCATCGTCACGCCCAATCACGTGCACTTCGACCCGGCCATGAAGGCCATCG
>CAZRSM010000460.1:0-6454 GCA_964602755.1 uncultured Planctomycetales bacterium | reverse complement strand
GGCCGGGGCCGCCGAGCTGCAGGCGCTGGCCACCAGGCACGTGCTGGCGGTGGGGCGCTCGGTGGTGGCCTATATCACCAGCCTGCTGTCCAACCTGTTCTACTGGCTGAGCCTGACGGTGCTGCTGCCGGTCTATACGTTCGTGTTCCTGCTGCACTTCAACGACTTCGTGTACACGCTGCGCGATCATCTGCCGGCGGCGTATCGGCCGACGATCGTGCGGGTGGTGCGCACCATCGATCAGGCGGTTTCGACCTTCTTTCGCGGCCGGCTGATCGTGTGCCTGGTGGTGGGGCTGATCACCGGCGTGGGCTGGCTGTCGCTGAGCCTGGTGGGGGTGCGGGTTCCCTACAACCTGGCGCTGGGCCTGCTGGCCGGACTGCTCAACCTGGTGCCGTTTCTGTCGGTATTGGCGGTGCCGCCCGCTCTGATGTTGACCTATTTCGAGGCCATGCAGAACGACGAGAACTGGGTGGTCGCGGTCACGCTGGTGATCGGGGTATACATGCTGGCCCAGGCCATCGAGTCGTTCCTGCTCACGCCGGTCATCGAGGCCCAGGCCTCCGGGCTGCATCCGGTGACGACCATCGTGGCGCTGCTGGTCGGCGGCGAATTGGCGGGCCTGCTGGGCATGTTGCTGGCCATTCCGCTGGCCAGTACCCTGAAGTCGCTGTCACAAGAATACCTGCTGCCCGAGATCCGGCGACTGGCCGAGCTGGAGCAGCCCTCCGAGACGACCGAGCAGTGACGAGCGCCGCCATGAACCGCAAGACCAGCGCCACACCCGGCGACCCCGACAAGCTGCCACTGGGCAGCGACCCGACGCGCTCCAGGACGCCGCTGATCGTCTGGGGCGTGCTCTATGCGGTGTGGTTCGTGGTCCTGTTCTGGATGGCCTGCAAGCACGTCGGCCTCTAGCGAGCCTGCGACATGGACGCCATCAGTCTGGCCGAGCTCGAGCGTGCCCAACCGCTCGAACCCGACGGCACCATACTCGAGGCCAACCTCGCCGCCCTGGCGCAAGTCGCGCCGCCCGAGCTGGCCGAACGCCTGCGGGCCACCCGCCTGCCGGACCACTGGCGCCCGGTCCGCGCCCTGGACGGCGCCCCCACCTGGCGCATCGAGCCGCCGGGCAACCCGGCCGAGTGGCTCGACCACACCGCCGCCCCGCGCAGTCGGGCGGGCGGCCTGCTGCGGCTGGCCGACCTGAGCGCGGCGAACCCCGCTTTGCCGAGCGCCGGCAGCGGTGCGCTGGTGGCGCTGCTGCTGGAGCGCCTGGCAGCGCACCGGGCAGTGTACGTTTTCGAAGACGACCTGGTCAGGCTGCGGGCGGTCCTGAGCATCTACGACCTGGCCGGCGACCTGTGCGGCTCACGCTGCATCATCGTCGCCGGTCCGGACGAGCCGGACACGCTGCGCGCGCTGCTCGAGCGCCATCCGGGCCTGTTGCCGCCGGGTTCGATCCTGCCGATGCCGCACGTCGAGCGCCGCCGCGTGCTGGCGGTTCAGCGGACGTGCGAGACGGTGGCCCGCGAGGTGGCCGGGCGCCGGCAACAGCGACTGTCCGAACTGGCCGGCCGACTGCGCGCCGCCGCCGGTCCGCAGCCGCGCCTGGCAATCGTTTCGCTGGATGGCGACAAGGCCCACCACGCCCTGGCCCGCGAGCTGGCCGTCGCCGCCGAGGCGCTCGGCTGGCCGAGCGTCTGCTGTGCCAGAGTCGATCCTCTGTCTGCCGACCCGCTGCGACACTGCCAACGGCTGGCCGAACTGGACCCGACACTGACGATTTGCGTAGGCCACAGCCCGACCGAGCTGCCCCTGCGACCGGCGGGCCGCCTCTGCCGCTGGCACGTCGACCCGGCCCGCCTCGGCCCGTCCGGCGACCCGCCCGAGACGATTCACCTGGCCGGCTCGCCCGACATCGCCCGGCGGCTGGCCGAAAGCGGCCGTAAGCCCGTGGTCGGCTTCTACTTCGGCTGCGATGACCAGGCCGCAGCCGCACCGCCGCCCAGCGCGCTCGAACCGGCGGTGGTGATCGTGGCGGACCTGCCGGACACGAGCGTGGAAGCCTGTCGGATCGATCAGCCCACTCACAAGCAGTTGTGGGCCGAGCTGGCCGGGCGCGTCGCCGCCGCGGTCCACTCGCCCGACATCTGCCGCCCGTTGTCGCTGTTGTCGGCGGCCGAGAAGCGCAGCGGCGTGGTGCTGCGCGACAAAGGCCTGCGCGCCAACATGTTGCGACTGCTGGAGCACGTGTTGATTCCCGCCGTGGTGGCGGAAACAATCTATCGATGGTGTTTCGAGAGCGATATTGCAGTGAGGGTGGTCGGCCGCGGCTGGCGGCGCATTATCCCGGACCGTTCACAGATCGTCGCCACCGGTTTCGCGGACTTCTTCGCCGACCCGCGACCGGCCGCGACGCCGATCGTCATGCCCACACTGCCCGGTGCGCTGCGTCCGCAGGTGCTGCACGCCGGGCTTTCGGGCCGACCGCTGCTGCTGCACGACCCCGCGTCAGGGTTGAGCAGCGCGCTGGCGCGGGTGCTCCAGCCCACGCAGCACTACCTGCCGTTTGCCAATCGCAAGGAGCTCAGCGCGGCACTGCGCAGCGTTTTCGACCAGCCCCAGGCCGCCCTGCGCCGCGCCGCGCAGGCGCGTGCTCACCTGCTGGCCAGGCACACCTGGCGACACCGCCTGCGCGAGTTGATCGCGGCGCTCGGGCAGCAGTCATGAGAACCTGCCTGACATCCTCGCGCCGGGTGGCCCGGCCGCCCGCGGCGCTGGGGCTGGTGGCCGTGCTGGCGATCTGCAGCGCGGCGCTGCCGGCCCTGGGCGATCCGGTCGTAACCACGCTGGCCGATTTCGAGGACGACTCGGTGGCCGCCAGCATCACCGAAGCCGACCGCGCCCTGCTGGCCGACTGCACCACCGGCCGCTCGGCCGTGCCGGCCCGCGGCCAGCGCGCACTGGTGGTGGCCATCGGCGCCACCGAGCCGGGCGCCTCGGCGGTCTGTGAGCTGCGTTTTCGCGTGGCGACCCGGTTCGCCCACGCGCGGCGCGTGGCCACCTACGTCTGGCTCACGCAGGGATCGGTGGCGGTGCAGTTCCGTATTCGTGACGCCGACGGCCGGCTGTTCGAGTCGCGCCGCCGGGAGGTGGGCGCCCACAATCGCTGGGTGCGGCTGACGGCGAAGCTGGCCGACGGTGAGTTCGAGCCCCTCGAGCGCCGCGCCGCGACCAGGATCGTCTGGCCGGTCCAGGTGGTCGGCTATCGCATTCATACCCGGACCGTCGGGCGGCAAACGGTCTACATCGACGACCTGGAGGTGGAGCAGACGGCCGAGGGGCCGGACCTGCTGCGCGGCGAGTTCTGGCTCGATAAGCCCACGCATCTCTACGAGCCGGGCAGCGTGGTCTATGCCGCGGTGGTGCTCGAGAACATCTCGACCGTCAGCACCCTGCCGCTGACGGTCGAGATGAGCTGGCTGCGGGCCGACGGTTCGAAACTGACCACCGGGCGGCAGTCCCTGAGCTTGCCGGCCCGCGGCAGCAGTTTCCGCTCACGTCAGCCGGTCGACTTCAGCCAGCAGGTGCCCGAGCCGGGGCTGTACCGGCTGGTGGCCCGCGTGCGCGCTCCGGGCTGGCTGCGGCCGGCGGTCTTCGAAACCACCGTCGCCGCGGTCTATTCCAACCGCGCTCTGCCGCGCGGCCGCTCGACGTTTTTCGGGCTGCGCACCAACCTGCTGCGCGAGCCGCTGGCCGACCGCATGCGCGAAATCGCCATCGCCCGCGAGATCGGCGCCCAGCTCCTGCTGGTCGAGACCCCCTGGCGACGCATCGCCCCGCAGCCCGGCCGGCTGCTGCTCGACGACCTCGAGCCGGTGGTCGACGCTGTCACCGCGCGCGACATCGCCGTCATGCTGGCGATCGTCGAGCCACCGGCCGACCTGGCACCGGCCGACTTCTGGCAGCGCCAGACCGAGCTGGTCGCCGAGCTGGCCGAGCACTTCGGCGCCCGCGTCATCGGCTATCAGCCGGCCCGCCCGCCCGGTGCCGGGCCGGCGCTGGACGCCGCCGAGATCGCCGGCCTGCAAGACGTGCGGCAGCGGTTGCGCGCCGTGCGGCCGACGGCTACGCTGCTGACGCCGCCGGTCGACGTCCACCCGGACGGACCCGTTCGCTGGCCCCGGATCGAGCCGACCGGCGGGCTGGAGCTGTGTTTCGCCACCAGCGGCCGCAGTGCCGCCGGCCTGGCGGCGCTCGACAGGCTCGCCCGGTCTTCCGGCCAAACGTGGGGACCGGGGCAGCGCTGGATGCATATCAGCCGGCCGATCGTCGGGCCGGGTTCGCTCTCGGACGCCTGCGCGGTGCTCAAGCACTACGTGCAGGCCGCCACCGCGGGCGTGGCCGGTGTGATCTGGGCCGACCTGCGCGACGACACCGCCGACCCGCGCCACCCCGAGCAGATGACCGGACTCGTGCGGCGCGATTTCAGTCCCAAGACCACGCTGCTGGGTCTGGCCGATACCATCGGCATGCTCCAGGGCCTGATCCATGCCGGGCCGCTGGCGGGTACGCCCGACGAGTTCCGCTCGGCGCTGTTCATCGGCGGCAGCCGGCAGGTGGCGGTGCTCCTGCCGCGACCCAATCGCATCCTGCCGGGCGTGCTGGTGCCCTACCACACGGCCGAGGCGGGGATGCTGAACGTGCTGGACTTTTCGCGCCGCCCGCAGCCGCTGCTCGAGACGCCCTTTTCGGCGCTGGCCATCTCGCAGCCGGCGCCGTTCTTCATCACGCTGGATGCTACGCGCTCGTTGCCCGAACCGGCCCTGGCGCTGGCGCGACCGTGGCTGCGCGTGCCGCGCAGCGTGCTGATCTCCGACCGCCCCGCCGCCGACGGCTCGGTCGGCTCGCTGACCATCACACTCGACGCGCTGGGGCCGCTGCGGCGCAGCTACGTGCAGTTGAAGCTGCCGCCCAATCTGCCGGTGCGTTCGACCTTCTCATCACGGGCCTTGCGGGCCGCCGCCGGCGAGAGCCGCTCTTTCGACGTGAAGTTCGAGCGTGTCAACGACGAGCCGCTGCAGCCCGCGACCGCCACGCTGCGGCTTTCGCTGGAAGGCCGGGCGGTGGAGCTGCCGATCGAGCTGTTGCCGCTCGAGACCGTGCGGCGCTACCGCCGCGGCCGGCAGTTGGCCGACGAGGCCTTCGCGCTCGGGACGCTGACCCCGCCGCCGACCAGCCTGGTCGACCTGTCGGCCGAGCTTTGCGGCGGCTACGAGCGGCGCAAGCTGCACCTGCTGGTGACGCTGCCCGAGCAGCTCGAAGCCGACGGCACGCTGCTGGTGGGGTTGGCCGCCGCCGACAGTGACAGTCATCTCGAAGTGCGTATCAGCCGGCCGTTCGACGCCCATCCGGAGCTGGCCGCCGCGGGGGCTACCGAACCCGGCCAGATCCGCGGCTGGAAAGTCCGCGCCGCCGAGGCCAGCCCGCCCGGCCACCGGGCCGTCCACCTGACCATCCCGCCGCGCAGCCTGGGGCTCAAGGCCTTCGCGCCGGGGCAGCGTCTGCTGGCGGCGGTGCGCTTCGCCGAGCCGTCGCGCCGCGATCGCCGCGAGGCGGTGGTCATCGAATGGGGCCACGGCCTGGGCGGCGAGGACTCCTCGGCGGGCTACAACTGGCTGGAACTGGGACAGTAACCCCGGCGACGCGCGCGGGTGATGCTCACCGCGCTCAGCGCCGTCATGGTGCTGGCGTGGTTCGCAGCCGGCTGGGTCAGGCCGGTGGACGGTACGGGGACGACGTGGGAGCCGTTTGCTCCCATGCCATGGTGGTGCTGGGCCATCATCCTGCTCACGCTGGCGGGTGCTGTGTGGAGTTGGCTGCCTCCCTGGAAAGGCCGCCGACCGGCCTCGGCGTGCCCCCACTGCGGCTACGACCCGACCGGCAACGCATCCGGCCGCTGTCCGGAGTGCGGAAACGACAGCACGTGAAAGCCGCCGAATTGCGGTGTCATCAGGGTTCGTGGCTTCAGGCAGCGACCACAGAGTCTCCGCCCGACGCCGAACCGCCCGGCGCGTAACGGCCCGGCGTCGCCCGCCCGCGTGCCGGGTGGTGCGTTGCGGCTACAGCCGCTGTGAGAATCGCGGCGCCGGCACAAAAAGGTTTGCCGTCCGGCGCCGGCGGCGGCTATCATGCCCCGGCGGGCGAACCGGCCGCCGCACTGCAATTCGGGCGGACAGTCAGCGAGGAATCCTCATGAGCACAAAGCACTCGGGCGACGCTGTGCGCAGCGGCGATGTTTCGCGGCGCGAATTCCTGCGCGGCGCGGGAGTCCTGGCGGCCGTGCCGCTGGTGGCCCCGCCGGCGCCGGCCGGCCAGCAGCCGCGCTCGGCCGACGGCATTCGGCGTCTGGGGCCGGGCGAGGTGTCGTGCACACTGAACATCAACGGCC
>CAZRSM010000459.1:0-6009 GCA_964602755.1 uncultured Planctomycetales bacterium | reverse complement strand
GTTCTTCACCACCAAGGGAGAGCTGGCAGCCGGCGGCGAACACCGGGCCGGCATGGGGCTGGCCGTGGTGCACGGCCTGGTGGCCGAGATGCACGGCCAGATCGGAGCGTGCAACGTGGCCGGCGGCGCGCGGTTCGATATTGTTTTTCCGCTTGCGCCCGAGAGTTCCCCCGATAGCGAACCGCCCACGAAGCGCTCCAGCACCGACGGATAGCCGCGCCGCCGGCACAGCGCGACGATTCGTCACTGGGCATTCGCCGTTCTTCATTCGAAGTCCCCACCCGCGCTGAAAGGGAGGGGCGTACTTCGAGCCGGTACGGTGGGTGGCAATTCGCCGTCGTGGATCGTCGGCGTCAGTCGAGCCAGTGGACTACGGCCATGTGCAGGACGTAAGCGCCGATGGCGATGGCCCACATTCCCAGCACGATGTTGAGGAACGTCCGCAGCGTGGCCCTGGGCAGGTCGGTGGCCCGTTCGGCGCGGGTGGCCCGGTAGACCACTGCCACGCAGGCCGCCAGCGGGAAGAACATCCACAGCCGCCCGCCGGCCGGGAACGGCAGCGGGTGAACGAACGGCAACCACAGGGCCAGCAGGGCCTCAAGCATCGGCACCGCCCTCCTGGCCCTGGGCCGTCAGCTCGGGGTAGAAGACCGGTCGTCCGCCGGTCTGGGCCCGCATCAGCGCGTCGAGGATGGCCAGCAGGTTCAGCAGCCCGGCGATGGCCAGGTAGATCTGGGCCACGTCGGCGGCCGGGTAGAAGCTCAGGTAAGGCAACAGCTTTTCTTCGATCTTGCGCTGCTGGTCGAAGGGCAGGCCGGTGAAGGCCGGCTCGCGGCGGATGACCGCCGCCGTCATGCGCGTGTCAACGCCGCCGACCACGTTGCTCAGCCCCAGGCCGACGGCGGTGTAGCCGCCGGTTCCCAGCTCGGCCAGAAACAGCCAGCGGTTGTAAAAGGGATTGATGCTGGTTTTTACGCCGCCGATGGCCAGCCCGACCACGAAGGCGAATGTGATGGCGCCGAAGAAGACCCGCGCCAGCCCGCGATGGCCCAGGTAGTAGTGGCCGGCGCCGGGGATCAGCCAGGCCAGCAGGCCGGCGATGACGGCTCGCGTTGTGGACGGTGCGCTGGTGCTCATCGTGCCTCTTCTTCCCAGGCCGCCCGGCCTGCGCCATCCGCCGGCGCGTCGCAGGCGATCCCTGCCCGACGGGCCAGCCGCCGCGTTTGCCGGCCGGCTGCCGAATCGATCACGCGAGTATAGGAACGCCGCTTGTCGCCCGCAACGCCGCTGGTGCATCGAGTGTGCCCGCCGAGCCTCGCGGACTTGCGCCGCCGAGGGCCGGGTTTTCCCCGGCCGGCAGGTTTTTTCCCCGGGGACGGGTTTTTCCCCGGTCAGCGGTTCGGCGGGGCAGGACGGGGCTAGATTGTGGGCCGGCGCGGACGCGCCGCACTGGTGCCGGCTCGTGCGGGGTACAGATCGGCACCGCGACGCGCGGCGGTCGAGGCGCCGGCTGCCACCTGACAAGTCAATGTCGCCGGCGAATGTGGTCAAACGGTGGGACTGCTCAGGGGAAAGCCTGATTGCAACTGGTTGCTTACAGTCATATACTGGGCATAGTCGTACATATCCCAGGATCCGGTATACACATGCCCTTCTCGCTGTAGACGGAGAAGCCCATGTCCGGCACTTCTGAAGACACCATTGTGCTTACGTGTACCAACTGTGGCAAGAAACTCAGGTTCAAGGCTTCTTCGGCCGGCAAGAAGGGACGCTGTCCGGCCTGCGGAGTGTTGTTCCGCATCGAGCGGCCGGCCGGAGAGCCGGCGCCGAGTGCCGTGGCCGGGGCCGGGGCCGGGGCCGCGCCGCCGGCGGATTCCGACGACCTGCTGAGCCAGCTCGCCGGCGGTGAGCCGGTGGCGGCGGCTCCGCCGCCGTTGCCGAGCGGGACATTCGCGCCGCCCCCGCCGCCATCGAGCGGCGGCGCGGCCCCGTCGGCGGGGGCCGGGACGGCGGTCAAGGCCGCGGGTGTGGCGCTGGCCAGGCGGGGAGGACGGCTGCTGCTGGGTTGCTCCCTGGCCGGGGCGGTAGCGTTGCTGGGTGCCGCGGCGTGGGTGTTCATCGGCGTGAAGGCCAAGCTGGAGCTGGGCATCCTGGCCTGGGCGCTGGGGGCCGGTATCGGAGCCGCGATGGCCTTCGGCTATCGCCAGGCCAGTCAACTGGCCGGCCTGATCGCCGCGGGCATTGCCTTCGTGTCGATCATGGGCGCCAAGCTGGCGATCTTCCTGTTGGTGATCTACTTCGTCATCACCGGTGACACCCAGGATATCGAAATGCAGCGCGCCTATGTCACCTTCAGGCTGACTCTCCAGATGGCCGAAGAGCAGGGCTATTCCGAGGACGACCCCGCCTGGGAGCAGCACTGGGAGGAACTCTGGCCGCTGGCCGAGCAGGAAGTCAAAGGCTGGGACGACGAGACCGTCCGGCAGCGCTGGGCCGAGTTCCGCGAAGAGGACCAGCGGCTGGCCCTGGCCGAGCAGCAGGACGAGCCGGAAGCTGTCACCGTGGCCGACCAGCCGCCCGGCGAGGCCGCGGCGGCAGCCTACGACGTCGGCGACGGAGAGCTGGCCGATGACCGGGTGGCCCAGGCGGGTCCGAGCTTCCTGGCGCTGTTCTTCACCAGCGGCCTGTTCGGTCTGTTTGATCTCATATTCTTCGGTCTGGCGCTGTTTTCGGCGTACGGGGCCGGGGCGCGCGGCTGGACCGCCGGCGAGGCGGCCTGAGCCGGGCGGGGCCGGGGGGCGCGCGCGATCGCCGCAGCCGGTCGTGAATAATGCCGGCCCGGCCGGCCCGCGGACCGCGCCCGGGGCGGGTGGTCCATTTTCCCCCTGCTTTGCACGAAAGCGGAGCGCCTGCTTGGTCGATGCAACCACAGCAGGCCGATCACGCGCCGTCGGCGTGCGCACTGTTTGCGCCGCGCGACGCGCCGCACCGTGCCAGCGGGAAGGAACTAGCCATGCGCAACGATCCGATAATCTCCGTGCGTGCCGGGCTGATCCTGGTGGCCACCGCCGTCGTGCTGCTGGCGGCGCGACCCGTCGCCGGCCAGCAACCGCTCTATCGCCTGATCGAACTGACCGCCCCCGACGGCGGCGAAACCCGCGCCTATGCCATCAACGACACCGGCCAGATCGTCGGCTGGATCGACCTGGGCGACCGCCGACACGCCGGCCACTGGAACGTCGACGTCACCAGCGACCTCAACGAGACCGTCCACTTCGTGCTGCAGCACCCGATCTTCGACCAGGATTACGCCGAGGCCTTCGATATCTCCAACGGTGGCCAGATCGTGGGCACCGCCCGCACCGAGATCGACTGCCCGCCGGCCTTCGTGATCACCAACGCCTTCGTACTGCGGCCCGGCGTACTGACCGACCTGGGCACGCCCTATCCCGGCGACGCGCTGACCAACCTCCAGACGCTGGGCGACGTCTGCAGCGCCCACGACAGCGCCGCGATCGGCATCAACAACCGCAACTTCGTCGTCGGCTGGGCCGACCTGCCCGGCGGGGCCACGCACGCCTTCCTGGTGCGGCCCGAAGACGGCTATTTCTACAGCGATCAGGACTTCGACGGCGTGGACGACTTCATGATAGACCTGGGAACGCTGGGCAGCATCAGCGACTCGGTCAGCGCCGCAACGGCCGTCAACGACGCCGGAGAGGTGACCGGCTATTCGTATACCATGAGCATGCCGGAGGGCGTCACCGACGGCGCCACGCGGGCGGCCTATCACGCCTTTCTGATCACGCCGCTCGATACCGACGACGACGGCGAGCCGGACCAGTGGTTCGCAGACGCCGGCTCGGGCGTCAACGCCCTGATGGTCGACCTGGGTACGCTGGGGGGCTACAACAGTTGGGGCCGCGACATCAACAACGCCGGGCAGATCGTCGGCGAGGCCGACACCGCCCGCAGCGACACCGCCGTGGCCAGCACCCACGCCTTCCTGTGGCAGGACGGCCAGATGACCGACCTGGGTACGCTGGGCGGCGACTTCTCGGCCGCCTCGGGCATCAACGACGACGGTGTGATCGTGGGCTGGGCGTCGGATGCCGACGGCAAACGGCGGGCCTTCGTCTACCGCGACGGCCAGATGTACAACCTCAACGATCTGGTCTGCACCCGGACCGCCGAGGGTCTCACCATCGTGCCCAACATCGTGCTCACCGAGGCCCGCGACATCAACGTCAACGGCTGGATCGTCGGCTGGGGCACCGTGCGCGGCTCCGACACCCAGGAGAACCGCGGCTTTCTGCTGATCCCCATCGATCCCAACGACTGCACGCAGGCCAGCGCCGGCGACGACAGCGCCCACGGCACGGGTGACGACCCGGGCGGCGACGGCTCCTACGACGGCACGCCCATGATCGGTACGCCCGGCAACCTCAGCAGTCCCAGCGACGACACGCAGGACACCAGCGGTGACGACCAGACGCCCAGTGAAAGCACGCCAACGCTGTGTGGGCTGGGCGTGGCCGCCATGCTGCCGCTGATGCTGGCCGGCCTGCTGGGCGCCAGGTGCCGCCGCCGGCCGCGCTGAGCCAGGGCCCGGGCTTGCGGGGCCGGGTCTTGCTCCACATGAATGCAAAACGCAAAGTGCAGGAAGGCCGCCGAGCGCGACTGCATTTCGGCGGCCTTTGTCCTGCGCCGGTTTTGCCCCCAGTCGATTCCCACTGGAAGGCGCAGGTCTGTACACGCCATTGTGGTATTGCAGGCGTTCACGGCGTGGGTGCCATGGGCAAGTGGAACTTGCCCGTGCTACCCGCCCGCGGGATAGTCTCGCATCCCCTGACCACGGCCAGGCCGGCGCTGGCCCATGGCGGCCGCGGCCGGGGCCGGCCGGCAGCCCACGTCCTCGCAGTCAGGTGGCAGGGGAAGGGTGGAGGCCGGCGAGGGCGTGTCGCTGACGGACGACCGGGCCTCGTCAGCGGCGCTTCGGCGAGCCGCGCAGGCGAAACTGGACGATCTGCGTCTTTTCGCCGCGCGGCTTGAAGCTGATCACCTGGCTGCGGCCGTTGCGGCTGACCTTGATGCGGCAGGTCTTGTCCGGGTCGGGGTAGATGCTCCAGGCCTCGATGCGGTCGCCGCTGCGCAGCCCGGCCCGGGCGGCGGCCGAGCCGGGGATCAGCCCGCGGATGCGCCGCTCCTTTTCGGAGCGCTGCTTGTCGAAGCCGAGCTGGTAGCTGTAGACGGTGGTCGGCCGGCCGACGAACTCCGGCCCCAGGGCCTCGGGCGGCAGCTCGATGCGCTCGGCGCGGATGACGTAGCGGTCGAACTCGTCGGCGAACCAGTCGCCCAGCAGCTTGACGCCGGTTTGCCGGACAAGCTCGTTGGTGAGCCGCTGGCCCCGGCGGCCGCGGTCGACCAGGGCGATCATGAGCCGGTCCAGCCCGCTGGCGGCGCCGTGCTGCCGGGCCACGTGGTGCCAGCGCACACCCAGCATCAGGCCGCGCTGATAGGCCATCTCGCCGACGGTATCGCGCTGTTTCCAGTAGTCGCGGCGGATGTCGGCGTTGGTGGCGCCGATGGCGGGATTCTGGTAGTAGCCGCGCACGTGCTTGTTGATCCACTTGAGGTAGGTACTCGCCGGCCAGTAGTCCGACTCGTACAGCGTCCGCAGAGCGTAATAGTCGGTCAGCCCTTCGGTGAACCAGTAGACGTCGCGCTCGGGGTCGGCGGCCTGCAGCAGTCGGCCGTTCCAGTGGTGGAACAGCTCGTGCGCGAAGAGGTGCTCGATGGCGTCGTCGAGCCGGGCCTCCGGGGCCACGAACAGCGCGAAGCTGTGATACAGCCCCGAGCCGGCCAGCCGGGCCTCGCCCGGCCCCAGGGCCTGGCCCACCGGCACCGCCGTCACTACATATTCCGGAAAGTCGCTCTCGTGCATGAAGCTGCACTGGGCGGCGATGATGCGGGCGGTCATGTCGGCGAACTGACTCGCCGAAAAGGCGA
>CAZRSM010000458.1:0-2112 GCA_964602755.1 uncultured Planctomycetales bacterium | reverse complement strand
CCGCGACTCGTTTCGCGACGCCGGCAAGCAGAAGCTGCTGCACGACAGCGAACGCGCCCAGCAGGGCGAAGACACGCTCGAAGCCCTGATCGAGGCCGAACGGCGGGAATATGAGGCCAACCCCACCGTGGCCGGCAAGGTCAACGCCTACGTCGATGCATTGCTCAAGACCGAGCGCAAAAAGGAAGAGGACCTCGCCATCCAGGTGCTCCTCAAGGCCTACGCCGACACCGACAACTACAGCTTCAAGGTGCGGGCCGACGACATCCGCCTGCGACAGCTCAAACGCCAGACGCGCAAGTGGCGCGACAAGGCCCTGGCCAGCGGCAGCGACGAAGACAAGCAGCAGTACCGGCTGGCGCTGATGGAGGAACGCCAGACCGAGCTTGACATTTTCCGCGAACGTGTGCAGAAATACCCGACCGACCTGCGGATCAAGTTCCGCCTGGGTACCGCCCTGTTCAAGGCCGGCTGCTACGACGAGGCCATCCCGCTGCTGCAGGAGGCCCAGGCCGACCCGCGCAGCCGCATGCGGGCCCGCATCATGGTCGGCCGCGCGTTCTACGAAAAAGGCGAATACTCCGAGGCGGTGGCCGTGCTCGAAGAGGCCGCCCAGGCCCAGGAGGTCGGCCAGGACGACCTGGTCCGCGAAACGCTCTACTGGATCGGTCGGGCCTACGAAAGCGCCGGCGATCGCGAGAAGGCCCGCGAGGCTTACGGAAAACTGCTCAGGCTGGATTACAATTATGCCGGCGGCGACGCCCGCAAGCGTTACGAGAGTCTCAAGGTCGCCGCGGGGTAACGGAGAAAAGGACAACTGTCGTGGCTCATTCTCTTTCGGCGAAAAAGCGGATCCGACAAAACGAGAAGCGGCGCCTGCGCAACCGGGCCCGCCGCAGCGCCCTCAAGACGCGTCTGCGGGCCTTTCGCGACGCCCTGGTCAGGGCCGACGTCGAGCTGGCCGAAACTCGCTTCCGCGAGGCCTGCAAGCTGCTCGACCGCGAAGCCGACCGCGGCCTGATCCACCGCAACGCGGCGGCGCGCAAAAAGAGCCGGTTGGCCAGGCGGCTCAACCAGCTCAAGCAGAAGAAAGCCTCATAACGCTCGAGCAGACGCCGCGGCGGGCATTGCCAGCGCGGCGGCGCGCGCGTGCGCCACGGGCAAGCATCGCATGATCTTCAGCGCGGCCGAGTACCAGCCGGCCGCCCTTTTCGTGCGCCGACCGGTGTCTGCCGCGTGTCACTTCCTGGCGGCCAAGCCTCAGGCGTACACGTCCAGGCTGCCGCCAGTTTCGCCGGACTCACCCGGCGCTCCCGCGCCGCTGTCGAACGCTTCTTCCGGCATGGCTTCGAGCATCTCGGCGAAGCTGCGTGCCGAGCCTTCGACCAGTTGCAGCACCGCCGCTGTCGAGTCGTAGAGCACGTCGGCGTGCTCGCGCGTCTCGAGTGCGCTGCGCTCGCTGGCCTCCACGGCGCGCTTCTCGATCCGCTCCGTCTGCTGGCGCAGCTCGGTCTGCACGGCCGGTAGGGCCTGGGCTGTCGTCGAACCGGCATCGTGAACGGCGTACATGACGGCACCTCCGATCGCCTGACCGGAAGTTGCCTTGTCCCACCCCGAAGCGACGTGTCCCGCCGGGAATCCCTGCTGCAATGATTCAATATGTTCGTCGGCCGGGCAACCGGGACTCGCGGCCTCCCGTTTGCCAAGCCCCGGGACGATCGGCTATCGTGGCTCCTCCGAGGCCCCCTGGCACCCGGTGCGCCGCCGGGGCCGCTGGCGGCAGTCTGATAACGCCAGCGCGGAGTCCTCACCCCATGCGCGAGGTTGTCTCATGGCCAATCTTTACGAAAACACGCTTTATGCCCAGGTGCCCGCCGGCGTGAAGCTGCCGACCGTCGTCAACACCATCATCGAGATCCCCAAGGGCCGCCGCAGCAAGTTCGAAATCGACAAGAAAACCGGCATCATGCGCCTCGACCGCTACCTGTACTCCTCGAGCCACTACCCCGGCGACTACGGCTTCATCCCGCAGACGCTGGCCGAAGACGGCGATCCGCTCGACGTGCTGGTGATGGTCAACGAACCGACCTTCAGCGGCTGCCTGATCGAGAC
>CAZRSM010000457.1:0-7902 GCA_964602755.1 uncultured Planctomycetales bacterium | reverse complement strand
GGGATAGTGGTCGGGGGCCAGCTCGCTGTGGATGCCGGCTTGGGCGAGCACGCGCCGCCAGAGATCGTGCACCAGCCGATAGAGGAACGCCGGCGGCTGCCGCGCCGCGGTGAGCGACTCGTCGAGCGCCAGGCAGTAGGTGATCTCGCGGTCGTGCAGGATCGCCCCGCCGCCGGTCGGCCGCCGGACCACCGGCAGGCGACGCACTTCGGGTGGCAATTCGGCGAGCTGCCGGTAGCGCTGGAAGCAGCCCAGGCTGAGCGTGGCCGGCTGCCAGCCATACAGCCGCAGCACGGCGGGCCGCAGTTGTCGGCATTGCAACAGGTACTCGTCGCGGGCCATGTTGGTCGGCCCGTCGAAGGCCCCGTCGTGGATCACCCAGAGCTGCATGGCGACCTCGGGTCGGTAGGGCGGGGTTCAAAGAGCCGGGGACACCGAACCTCGCAGTGGGCCTCGGCGTCCCCGGCGGTGTCTTGAGCGGTCCAACCTGGCCGCAGCGGCGCCGGGCCATCGGCCGGCGCGGGGTGTGGCGGTTAGACCATTTCCTTGAGCTTCTTGAGCGGGCGAACCTTGACGACCTTGCGGGCCGGCTTGGCCTTGAAGATCATCTCCTCGCCGGTGAAGGGGTTGATGCCCTTGCGGGCCTTGGTGGCCGGCTTCTTCTGGACCACGATTTTCATCAGGCCGGGGACGGTGAAGACGCCGGGGCCGCGCGAGCCGATGTCCTTCTTGATCAGTGCCGCCAGGCTGTCGAAGACGGCGGTGACCTGTTTCTTGCTCAGGCCGGTGTCCTCGGCGATGAACTTGTAAATCTCGGACTTGGTGCGCGGCTTGGCAGCAGCCTTCTTCGCAGCTTTCTTCTTGGCCATCGTATTCCTCCTTTACGTGCCGGGCGGCCAGGCCCCGCACGCGAGACCCAGTTGCTGCCGCCTGCGCTGCTGGCAGGGCGGCTGACATCCGTGGCGCTCGGCGCGGCATTTGAGCCTGCAATAAAAGCCCCAAACGACCGCGCCCCACTCGTTCTACCTGCAGGAAGTAATGGCCCGATTTGTGGCCGCCGTCAAGCACTTGGCCCCAAAAACCCGCAAAATCACGTACTTTTGCCCGCTTTTGGTGCCAAGTGGCCGGCCGCAGGGCCATCCGGGCGCTGCACGCCAGGCGGCAGCGGCCAGCCCACCGGCCCGGCAACCGCCGCTTCAGGACTCCTGGCCCTCGAGGTTCACGGTATCGATCAGTCGCCGCAGACGGCCGAAGCTCTTCTTGTCGAAGTGCATCTTGAGCCGCGGCATGTCGGCCAGCTCGCCGTTCTCCTCGGGCAGAGCGGGGCACTGTTCGATGCGTCCGCTGACCAGGATGTCGCCGGCGAACTCGTCGTTGATGCGCTCGAGCGTCTGGTCGCTGACCGGGCGTTTGAGCCGCAGCACCAGGTCGTCGCGCACGTAGCGGCTGGAGTGGTAGACGCGGTAGAACTGGATGACGTTGTGGACCGCCCTGGCCATGTCGTCGGTGATGAAGAACAGGTCCATGTCCTGTTCGCTGATCATCCCGGTACGCAGCAGCTCGGCGGCCACATATGCTCGCCACTGCGGCCAATAGGTTCCGCCGGGCTGTTCGCACATCACGATCGGAATCAGCGCGGTCTTGCCGGTTTGCACCAGCGTGAGCGCTTCGAAGCACTCGTCCTGCGTGCCGAAGCCGCCCGGGAACAGGGCCACCGCCGAGGCCTCCTTCATGAACATCAGCTTGCGGGTGAAGAAGTAGCGGAAGTTCACCAGCTTGGAATCCTCGGCGATGATGTCGTTGGTTTCCTGCTCGAAGGGCAGACGGATGGCGACGCCGAAGCTGGCCTTGCGACCGGCCCCGCCGTGGCCGGCCTTCATGATCCCGTTGCCGGCGCCGGTGATGACCATCCAGCCGGCCTCCGACATCTGCCGGGCGAAACTGACGCAGGTCTGGTAGTCGGGGTGGTCTTCCGACGTGCGGCTCGAGCCGTAAATGGTGATTTTGCGCACGTGGCTGTAGGGTGCGAAAACCTTGAAGCCGTAGCGCAGCTCGGCCAGGGCTTTGTGAAGCAGCTTCACGTCGGCCCGGCTGGCGCCGTCGCGCGCCAGGCGGCACAGCGTTACCAGCATCTCCTGATAGAGGTCCTGATTCTCTCCGGCCAGGAACTCCGCCGCGAATTCGCGGATCTTCTCGTCGCGTCGGCTGCGGCGTTCCACGGTGGTCTTCTGCTTCAGCTGATCGCTCATCTTTGCTCTTTCGTTGTGTAGCGCTCTTCCCAAAATGGCGCAGACTGCGCATTATAACTGATCGGCAATGCGGTGGGAACGCCGTCGATTCGGGGCCCCGGCGACGGCAGGCGGGCGCGGACGAGGGGCAGCGTCGGGCGAGCGCGGCCCGGCGCTGACAGAAGAGGCGGCTGCCGCTGCCGAAACGACAACAAGCACACCCCCGGCTGCTCGGGTGCCAGCGTCGGCGGAATTGACACCTGTGACGGGGCCGTTCTAGCATCTATTGCTGATAAAACGGCTTATGGCGATTTGCGCGGGTGGGTTGGTAACCATGAACGTCGAGCAGTTCGGCCACTTGATCTGGACCGCTTACATAACCGTGCTCTCGGTCCTGTGCGTCTACGCCCTGCACCGCTACGTCCTGGTGGTGATCTACTACCGCGTGCGCGACCGTCGCCCACAGCCGGCCGGGCACTTCGACGAGCTGCCGCACGTTACGGTCCAGCTCCCCATGTTCAACGAACGCTACGTGGCCGAGCGCATCATCGAGTACGCCTGTCGCATCGACTACCCGCCCGAGAAGCTCGAAATCCAGGTGCTCGACGATTCCACCGACGACACGGTCGAGATCGCCCGGCGCACCGTCGAGCGCATGCGCGCCCAGGGTCACGACGTGGTCTACCTGCACCGCACCGACCGCACCGGCTACAAGGCCGGGGCGCTCGAGGCCGGCACACGCGTCGCCAAGGGCGAGTTCATCCTGATCTTCGACGCCGACTTCATCCCGCCGCCCAACATCCTCAAGGAGACCATTCACTATTTCACCGACCCGCAGGTGGGCATGGTGCAGGCCCGCTGGGACCACCTGAACCGCGACGCCTCCCTGCTGACGCAAGCCGAAGCCATCCTGCTCGACGGGCATTTCGTGATCGAGCACACCGCCCGCAACCGCAGCGGCCGCTACATGAACTTCAACGGTACGGCCGGCATCTGGCGCCGCACGGCCATCGAAGACGCCGGCGGCTGGCAGCACGACACGGTCACCGAAGACCTGGACCTGTCGTATCGCGCGCAACTGCGCGGCTGGAAATTCGTCTACCTGCCCGATCTGACCGCGCCGGCCGAGCTGCCGCCCGAGATGAACGCCTTCAAGGCCCAGCAGCACCGCTGGACCAAGGGCATCGCCCAGACCTGCGTCAAGGTGCTGCCCGACGTGCTGCGCAGCGATACCGACTGGCGGGTCAAGCTCGAATCGTGGTTCCACCTCACCAGCGGCTGCGTGTACGTGTTCGTGGTGCTCCTGAGCCTGCTGATCGGGCCGGCGCTGCTCTCGCGGCTGGTGATGTCGGACGAGGAGTATCCCTTCTGGTCGCTGATGCGCGACCTGGGGCTGTTCTACCTGGGCACCGGCTCGGCGCTGAGCTTCTATGTCGCCAGCCAGTTGCAGATCGGCCGCGGCTTCTGGGACACCCTGCGCTACATCCCGGCCCTGATGGCCATCGGCGTGGGCATCGCGCTCAACAACGCCGCCGCTGCCATCGAAGGCTTCTTCTGCAAGGCCGGGGAGTTCGTGCGGACGCCCAAGTTCGGCGACAGGGCCGATCGGCAGGGCAACTGGCACACGCGGCTGGCCGGGCTGAGCTTCCGCGGGGCGTGGAAGGCCTGGCTCGAGCTGGGGCTGGCGCTGTATCTGACCGCCTGCCTGTGTGCGTTTTTCTTCTTTGATCACTGGTTCAGGCGGCTCAGCGCGGCGTTGCCGTTCCTGGGGCTGTTCATCTTCGGTTACTACTACGTGGCCTTCCAGACCTTCTACGGCCAATGGCTGGCCAACCGTCGCCGGGCCGCGGCGGCGGCCAACAACTGACTGCCGGGCATGCAGGGTGGGCACCAGCCACCAGGGGGGAAGCGTGAGACAGCCGAGCACGCAGGGTGGGCACTGCCCACCAGGAAGCCGTGTATCGGCGTGCCCTGGTGCGGTTATGCCGGCGCGCGCTTGTCCAGGATGGCCCGGGCGGCCGGGGAGTCGCGCATCGGCAGCGTGGTGCGGTGGATGCCGTCGAAGGCCTCCAGCGCGCCGGCCACCGCCGGCGCGGTGGGCACCAGCCCGATTTCGCCCACGCCGCGGGCGCCGTAGGGGGTTTCGGGGTCGGGTTCTTCGATGAAGATCACGTCGACCTGGGGCATGTGTTCGGCCCGCAGGATGCCCAGGTGCTTGACGCGATCGCTCTTGAGATAGCCGCCTTCGACCACGAACTGCTCGGTCAGGGCGTAGCCCAGCCCCATGTGCACGGCGCCCTCGATCTGGCCGGCCAGCAGGTCGGGGTTGATGACCTTGCCCACGTCATGGGCCGCGACCACCCGCGCCAGCCGCCCCTGCTCGTCAAGGATCACCACCTGCGTCGCGAAGCCGTAGGTCAGGTGCGTCCTGGGATCGTCGACATCGGTGCCCAGCGGCGTGGTATAGGTGCAGGCATACTCGCCGGTGAACTCGCGCCCGACCAGCTCGGCCAGGTCGCCGACCTGCTCCAATGCCTGGCGCAGCTTGCGGGCCGCCTGCATCACTGCCAGACCGCCCAGCACGGTCGCCCGGCTGGCGGTGGTCTGACCGCAGTCGGCCTCGACGCGCGTGTCGGTGGTGGGGGCGAAGACCTCCGGCGGCAGGTGCGTTTCTTCGCAGGCGGTCTGGATCAGCACCGTGAAATAGCCCTGGCCCATCTCGGTGAAGCCCGTGCGGATCGACACGCGCCGGGCCGACTCGACGCGCAGCACGGCTTTGCCCACGTCGGGCAGACCGTTGCCGATGCCCACGTTCTTGACGCCGCAGGCGATGCCGGCGTAGCGCGCCTGGCGGTAGACGTCCTTGACGGCCAGCAACGTGCGTTTGAGTCCGAAGGGCTTATCCAGACGCTGTCCCGTACAGAAGCGGTCACCCACCTCGAGCGCGTTGCGCCAGCGGATCTCCCAGCCGTCGATGCCGACTGCCCTGGCAAGCTTGTCGAGGCAGCGTTCGACCGCGAAGGCCGCCTGGTTGGCCCCGAAGCCGCGCATGGCGCCGCAGGGCGGGTTGTTGGTGTAGACCGCCAGGGCCTCGATGTCGACCGCCGGCAGACGGTACGGCCCGGTGGCGTGGCCCGCCGCCCGCTCCAGCACCTTGGCGCCGACCGAGGCATAGGCTCCCTTGTCGCCGATCATCCTGGCCCACAGGCCGGTCAGCCGACCCTGCTCGTCGCAGCCCAGCTTGATGTGGATCTTGATCGGGTGGCGCTTGGGGTGCAGACGAAAGCTCTCGAGCCGCGTCAGGGTGCACTTGACCGGGCGCCGGCACAAGGCGGCGGCCAGGGCGGTCTGGGCCTGGATGCTGAGGTCTTCCTTGCCGCCGAAGGCCCCGCCGTTGGAGACCAGCTCGACGGTGATTCGTTCGGGCTGCCAGCCGAGCACGCTGGCGATTTGCCGGCGATCGTCGAAGACGCCCTGCCCCTGACTGTAGACGTGCAGGCGCAACTGCCCGCCGTCGGTCTGCGGCACGGCCAGGCACGACTCGGGTTCGAGGAACATGTGCTCGACGCGCTGCGTGCGGTAGGTCTCCTCGACCACGTGGGCCGAGCTGCGCAACGCGGCTTCGACGTCGCCGCGCCTGATGGCCGAGCGCGACAGCAGGTTGCCGTCGGGGTGCACACGGGGGGCGTCGGGTCGCAGGGCCTCTTCGGGATCGGTCACGGGCTGGCGGACTTCATAGTCGATTTCGATCAGTTCGGCGGCCTTGCGGGCGGTGTGCTGATCGCAGGCCACGACCAGCGCCAGGACGTCGCCGATGCAGCGGGTTTCTTCGCCACAGGCCACCAGAATCGGCCAGTCGCGCGTAATCAGGCCCACGTAGCGGTCGCCGGGCACGTCGTCGGCCGTGATGACGCGTTCGACGCCGGGCAGAGCCAGCGCCGGGGTCGGGTCGATCGAACGCACCAGGGCCCGCGGATGGTCGCTCAGACGCGGGGCGGCAAACAGCATGCCCTCGACGCGCAGGTCGTCGACGAAGGCGAACTCGCCCAGCGCCAGCTCGCGGCCACGGTAGCGCGGCAGCGCGGTGCCCACGCGCCCGCTGCGGTCGGGCGTTGGCAGCGGCTCGCCGCGTCGGGCGGCGGCCAGCAGCTTGACGGCGTCGATGATGCGTTTGTAGCCGGTACAGCGGCACAAGTGGGGCCGCAGGGCCCTGGCGATCTGGTCGTCGGTGGGGTCGGCGTGCTGCTCGGTGAGCGCCACGGCACGCATCAGGATGCCGGGCGTGCAGAAGCCGCACTGCACGCCGCCGCTGGCCACGAACGCCTCGGCGGCCAGCTCGCGCAGCTCGGGATCCAGGCCCTCGGCGGTGACGACGCTGCGGCCGGCGACGCGCGTGGCCTTCATGGCGCAGGACAACTGCGGCTTGCCGTCGATCAGCACCGTGCAGCAGCCGCAGGCCGCCTGGGGAGCGCAGCCGTTCTTGGGCGAAATGACGCCGAGCTGGTCACGCAGCACGTCGAGCAACGAGTGCTCGGGATCGACCCGCAGACTGACCGGCTGGCCGTTGAGCGTGAACGCTATCTCATGAGTGTCTGCCATGACCCTATCGTACCCCGTCGGCGATGCGGCCCCAAGCGTCGGCGTTGCCTCGAGCTGCGCGGGCAGCCCAAAGCCGGGTCACGCGCGCCGAGGCGCTCAACCAGGGCGGCTGACAGCAGGGGGGATCGGCCGGCGGTCGAGAAGACGCGAAGGGAGCAAGACGCACGGTGTACCGGCGGCCGGCGCAGCACGTCTGCGCGCCGGCGGGTCACCAGCGCCGGTCACGGAGATCAGGAACTGGCCTGTTCGGTGGCAGCGGCTTCCTGCTTGCCGGATTTCTTCTTGCCGGCCTTCACCTTGCGGTGGGCGACCTTGGGCAAGTGCAGGGCGCCCTTCGACGGGTCCCAGCCGCGTTCCATCAGAACCGCGATGCGCTCGGCCCGCGAGAGGACGTTGCGGTGCCGCACCAGCGAGCTTTGAACTCGCAACGAACGATCGGTAGACATAGTCTGCTCTCCAAACCTATAGAACAAGCATCTTAGCATTCGGCCGGCGAGTCGACAAGTCCGCCGGCGGGGGCTGGCGAGCATGTCCTGGGCCGGTCGGCCCGCGAATGATCGCGGCCAGGTGCCGGTGCGTCGGCGCGTCGGGACGGGGGCGGCAGCGGCCGGCGGAAGCGGCCGTTTGTGGTGTTTTTTGCGGACTCTGGCTGCGGCAACCGTGGTAAAGTATGCGACATGGTTTGCCAATACAGATTGGCGGATTTTTCTCGCATCGGCCTTGCTGGCTCTGTTGTCGCTGGTGTTTATGGCCAGCGTGATCTCTTCATTGCGTATCATATCATCGATATTTGGCCGTCCTTCACTGATTTTCAGCACCTTTGTGGATTTGATGCCCGCGCTTTCAAGCGCTCTGTGGGTACCTTCTGTGGCAACGATTTCAAATCCCAGCTCCAAAAACATCTGTCCTATTTCGCCCGCATGCGGTTTATCGATTTCGGTAAGCGAAATGAAAACTTTTCCATCCATGGGGATAATATTTTTTGAAGCAAACTGGCTTTTCGCGAAACTCATTCCGAAAGTGCTGCTTATCCCCATCACTTCACCTGTGGATTTCATCTCAGGGCCCAGTATCA
>CAZRSM010000456.1:0-7774 GCA_964602755.1 uncultured Planctomycetales bacterium | reverse complement strand
CAGATCGGCCACGGCCTGGATGACGAAGAAGCTCAGGCCTGGGTTGGAGGGCAGTTCGCCGTAGAGGAAACGCGTGTTCTGGTCGATCTTGCTGGCCCACTCGTCGAGGTCGGTGGGATCGACGACCCAGCGGCACTCGATGTCGCGCTCCTCCATCATGCGCACCTTGAACTGCTGGAAGGTGCCGCCGTAGCACTGGGCGGTGGCCACGAAGTTGCGCGGCTCGTGCACGTGGCGCTCGGTGTGGACCAGGAAGGGCTGGACGGCGGTCATGATCGCGGCCATGCCCGAGGAGGTCGAACAGCAGGAGACCTCGCCATCGAAGCCGTAGCCTTCGAGCAGGGCCAGGGTCCACTCGTAGTAGTAGGTCGAGGGGTTGGCGATGCGCGAGTAGCACCAGGTGGGGATCAGGTAGCCCAGGGCGGCGGCCATCTCGTCGGAGTCACGATAGGCCTGCGACGAGCTCATGAACACCGGTTCGATGATCGCCCCCTGGTAGTCCTCGATGGCGTCCTCGACGCAGTAGAGGCCGTGGACCGCGATGGTGTCGAACTTCCACTTCTTGACCACCTCGCGGATGTACTTGTCGCGCCGGGCGAGATAGGCGTTGTTCTTGTCGATGTAGCGCTGCATCCCGGGCGTGATGTGCACGTTCTCGCTGCCGAACATTATGCTGCTCCCCATCAATTGTGTGCCGTTGTCGGGGCCGGCGCGGGCCGGCTTTTGCGACAGGGAATAGCGTACCACAAGGCTGCGGGGGCCACCACGCGGGCCGGAGCGATTGTGCGAAACGGGGCGTCGCGCAGCCGTCGGGAGGGATTACGTAAAGCCGGCGGACCAACCTTCCGATGGTTTACTCTGCGAGTCGATGGAACACGCCGGCCGGCGGCGCCGCCGGCGCAGGGCGACCAAAAACGCCCGGCGACCGGGATGGCGGTGTCGGCATGTGGTGATCGAAACCGGGGGTAGCACCCACGACAGTCCGTCTTTCACCCAACTCAAATCCAGGCATATCGCAAGGTGCACGATGGTAACGAATCTTACGATCGGCAAGCGCGTTGCGCTTGGAGTAGGTTTAGTTGCGGCGTTTGGCATAGTCGTCGGTGGCGGGGGTTACCTGGGCATACAGCACATAGTGGACACGGCCGCGCAGGCCGCCGCCGGCAACCGGGCCAACGCCCAGATCGTCGAGGCCACGTTGCAGCAGAACCTGTGGCTCGGCGACGTGGCCGCCCTGCTGTCCGATGAGCAGAAGCACACCCTGGCGGTGCCGCTCGACGATCACGAATGCGGCTTCGGCCAGTGGCTCTACGGCCCGCAGCGCCAACGGGCCGTGGAACTCGTGCCCACGCTGGGATCGCTGTTCGAGGAATTGGAGGCTCAGCACGCCGAGCTGCATCGACAGGTAGCCGAGCTGGTCGAGTACTACCAGCCGGCCAATATCCATCTGCCCGATAAGTTGCGGGAAATCGAGATCGCGCATCAGGAGTGGGTCACGCACCTCTACCGCGAGGTGTTGGAGAACGCCCCGGCCCTGACCGTGCAAACCGACCCCACCAAGTGCGTGATGGGACGCTGGCTGGCCAGCGCCGAGGTCGCCGAGCTGTGCCGGTCGGACGCCAAACTGGCGGAGCTGATCGAAGGCCTGCGCCAGCCGCACGAGCAACTGCACGCCTGGGCCACCCAGCTCCAGAAGAACTGGCGACCGACCCATCCCGGCCTGCTGGAAACCCTGACGGCCCGGCTCGAAGATCACCGCAAGTGGGTGGCCATCCTCGACCGCGCGTGCATCTCCGGCTCGGCGGACTTCGAGCTGGAGACCGATCCTACCAAGTGCAAGTTCGGGCGCTTCCTGGCCAGCGAACAATGCCAGCGCTGGTGCGCCGATTTCCCTGAGCTCAAGAAGTTGCTCGAGGCCTGCCGCGAGCCGCATCAGAGACTGCACGCCTCGGCCATTTCGATCCGCAAAGCGCTTCAGGCCGGCGACGTGGAAGCGGCGCGGCGGATCTATCTCGAGACCGCCACGCCGGCTCTGAAAGCCCTGGCGGGTGATTTCGGTCAGGCGGTGGAGCTGGAAAAGCAGCTCGTGGCTGACTACCACGCGGCGCAGCGCTTCTTGTCGGAAAAAATCGTGCCCACGCTGGAGCGCACCAAGCAGGCCCTGGCGGCCTGCCTGGAGCACGCTCGCCAGGCCCTCGATGGTCAGCGCCAGGCCCGCGCGGTCTTCGCCTCGCAAGTGCAGCCCCAAGTTGCGAAGCTGACGCAGACGCTCGACCAACTGCACACCGAGATCGCCAACAACATCGTCACCGACGCGCAGATGCTGGCGGACGCCCGCTCGATCGAGCGCCTCGTGGCCATCGGCGGCACCGTCGGTCTGGCGGTGGCGGTGCTCGCCACCGTGTTGATCACCCGCAGCATGAAGCGCCGGCTGGTGGCCGTGGTGGAAGGGTTGCAGGACGGGGCGGAGCAGGTCGACGCCGCCTCGACGCAGGTCTCCTCGGCCAGCCAGCAGCTCGCCGAGGCGGCCAGCGAACAGGCTTCTTCGCTCGAGCAGACCTCCTCGGCCCTGGAGCAGATGTCGGCCCAGGCGCGGCGCAGCGCCGACAACGCCAGCACCGCCAACGATCTGGCCATGCAGGCCCGCGGCAACGCGCGGCGCGGGGGCGAGACGATGAGCCAGTTGCAGGCCGCCATGGCGGCCATCAACGACTCGTCGGCCGAGATCAGCAAGATCATCAAGGTCATCGAGGAGATCGCGTTCCAGACCAACCTGCTGGCGCTCAACGCCGCGGTCGAAGCGGCGCGGGCCGGCGAGCACGGCAAGGGCTTCGCGGTAGTGGCCGAAGAGGTGCGCAACCTGGCGCAGCGCAGCGCCCAGGCGGCGCGCGATACCACGCGGCTGATCGAGGACTCGGTCAGTCGAGCTCGCGGTGGCACGGAAGTGGTGGACGCGGCTGCCACGGCGCTCCAGTCGATCGTGGGCGACGTCGAGCAGATCGCCGATCTGCTGCGTGACATCAAGCAGGCCGCCGACGAGCAGGCCCAGGGCGTCGAGCAGATCAACGCCGCCGTGGCCCAGATGGACCGCGCCACCCAGCAGAACGCCGCCGGCGCCGAACAGTCGGCCAGCGCCGCCGAACAGTTGGCCAGCATGGCGGTGTCGCTCAAGGACCAGTTCGTGGCCGACCTGATAGCGCTGGTTCACGGTTCGCAGCGGCGCTCGGAGCGCCGTTTCGCCGCGGGACTGGCGCGGGTCTCCGGTACGCACGACGGCCGGCCGGTCAGCTTCGACGCCGGCGCGCGCGACCGCAGCACCTACGGCATCGGCCTGCGGTCGCGCCAGCCGCTGGACGTCGGCAGTGCGTGCCGCATCGAGCTGCAGCGGCGTGACGGCGGCGTCGAGCACCTCAGCGGCCGCGTGGCCCGCTGCGAGCCGGCCGCCGACGGCAGCTACACCATCGGTGTCGAGTTCACGCAGGCGCGCATCGAGGATTCCAGGCCGAAGCAGCAGGCCGCGACCGCCGCGGCGGTAGACGCGACGCCGACGGCGACTTCAGACGACTTACTCGAGTTCTGACGCTCTTTTCATCACGCTCCTCGGCAGCACCGAACCCGGCTCCGGACGGTCGCGTCGCCAGCGCGGCGCGACCGCCGGGCCGGGTTTGGTCGCGTTCCGGGCCGCTCTCAGAATCCGTAGCGCAGAGCGACGTAAACGTTGCTGTTGCGCGAAAACTGCCCGAAGAACGTGTATTCGTTGGTGCCGAAGAACGCGTTACCGCCCACCTCGGCGGTCCAGTCGTCGTTGAGCTTGTAGCTGACCCGCGGCCGCAGGTAGGCGTCGCCATCGCTGGGGCTGTAGAACGCGAACAGCGACAGCGTCAGGTTCTGATTGAGCAGCAGCCTGGTGACGCGGAAAGTCAGCACGTGCCGCACTTCGTCCTTGCGGGGCATGAAGTCGGGCTGGCGCCGGCTGTACTGGTCGTAATCCTGCATCCACTCGACGTAGTACTGCATGCCCAGCGTCAGATCGCTGGCCAGCTCGGGCATCTGGCGCTCATAGCCTGCCAGAAAACGCATCTGGCTGTTGTCGACCAGCGGGTTGCGCCCCGAGCGGTCCTCCCGCGAGTCGTAGTAGGCGACCTCCAGGTTGGCGATGCCGCCGGCGATCTGGCCGCGCAGACTGCCGCCGTAGACGCTCAGCCGCGGGAAGGCGGCCTTCAGACCGCGGATCTTCATCCCGCCCGGGCTTTTCCAGTAGCCCCAGTAGCCGTAGCCGGCCAGCTCCCAGCCCGCAACGAGCCGCGAGACGCGCGTGGCCCACTCGCTGTCCCGCAGCCAGCGGTCGGGATAATCCGGACTCTGGATGAAGTTGCGCCCGGCGCGCCCGCCGATCAGCGGGTTGTAGTAGCTGATGCGCTGCCCGCGGATGAAGCGGTCGGCGTCGAAGCGCGGCGTGTAGACGATGTCCCAGTTGGCCACGTCGGAAAACAGGCTCAACTTGAGCGCGTCGGAGGGGGCCTTGAGGTAGTCGGTATCGCGTCCGATGAAGAACGACTGCCAGTCCTTGGGAAACAGGTCGTTGAGGAAGACCAGATCACCGGTGCCCCAGGTGAGCACCTGGCGGCCCAGCTTGACGTCCATGAACTCCAGCGGCGAAAAGGTCACGCTGGCCTCGCGCAGGTCGAGCAGTCCCTCGCCGGTCTCGAGGTTGACCTTGTGGCGCTCCATCACCTGGTCGTAGAGCAGGTCGGTGGTCAGCTTGAAGATCAGGTCTTCACGCGGCGAGAACTCCAGCTCGAGACTCAAGCGCGTCTCGGCGATCGAAACCCGCTTCTGGTGCCGGTCACGCTGCGTGCGCACGCCGCCGCGGATCTCCCAGAAGCCGCTGACATCGAGCTGGTCCCACCAGTCCGGCCGCTGCGCGGCCTCCTCCGACCCGCTGGCCGGCGGCTGCTCTCCCAGACCGGCGGGCAACTCCGGCTCGTCCTCCGCGGGCGGCTGGCCCAGGCCGGCCGGCAGGCTCGGCTCGCTGCCGGGTTGCTCGCTCGACTCGCCGCCCAGACCGGCGGGCAGCTCCGGTTCGTCTTCGGGAGGCTGTTGCTCGCCGGTGCCCAGGCCGGCCGGCAGCGGAGGTTCGTCCTGGGCGCGGGCCGGCGGGGCCGACAGGCCGGCCAGCAGCACGCTCGAGATCAAGAGCCACACGACGGGGCGCAGGGCTGGCAGTTTCGCTGGGCGTCGTCGGGTCATATCAGCTCCGGTTTGGTGTTGCGTGCATTTCGTTGTGGTGTCGGCCATAGGCGTCTCTCGCTGAGAAGCAGCCCGCTGAAACATCGTAGCCGTCGGCCACGACTCCCCGGTCGTCTGCCTGGAAGGGGGGACGGTGAGGTTCGCGGGCCGTGGCCCCCCTGCAGGTACCCCCTGGAAGGGGGGACGATCGGGTTCGGCGAGTCTGCGGCTCATACCAGCAGCACTCCCGTGCCGTCGATGCGATCGGCCTTGAGGTCCTGCAGGGCCCGGTTGGCGTCGGCCAGGTCGTAGGTGTTCACGTGCGGCCGCACCGGCACGCGGGCGGCCTCGTCGAGCAGCTCACGCGCATCGGTGCGGGTGTTCGAGGTCACCGAATGCACGTCGCGCTCGTAGAACAGGTGCCGCTCGTAGTCCAGCGGCGGCACGGCGGTCATGTAGATGCCGGCCAGGGCCAGCGTCCCGCCTTTCTTGAGCATCTCGAGCGCGGGCGGCACCAAGTGTCCCACGGGTGCGAAGATGATCGCACTGTCGACCAGGGCCGGCATGTCGGCTGCCGTGGCCCCGGCCCAGGCCGCCCCGAGTCGCCGCGCCAACGCCTGGTGCGAGGCGGTCCGCGAGACCACGTACACCTCGCAGCCCCGGTGCAGCGCGATCTGCATGACGATGTGCGCCGACGAGCCGAAACCGAACAGCGCCAGCCGGCCGCCGGCCGGCAGGTTGCAACGCCGCAGCGCCCGATAGCCGATGATGCCGGCGCACAGCAGCGGAGCGGCGTCGGCGTCGGCAAAA
Source organism: uncultured Planctomycetales bacterium (assembly GCA_964602755.1). Lineage (GTDB taxonomy): Bacteria > Planctomycetota > Phycisphaerae > UBA1845 > Fen-1342 > JALSRY01. Next base: position 1,735 of record CAZRSM010000456.1, on the reverse strand, counting down.
CCACCCGGGATCGGGTAGGCGAACTCCTCGGGCACGACCGCATACTCGGCGTAGCCGCCATCGGCGTGGTAGCCCGTGTAGCGCGAGGCTTCGCAAAGGTTCTCCCGGCCGGCGGTGCAGTATTCGCATTGCCCGCACGTGCGACGCAGCCAGGCGATGCCGACCCGCTGGCCCGTTTTGAGCCGCCGGCATGCCTTGCCGAGCCGCACGACCTCGCCCACGATCTGGTGCCCGGGAATCAGCGGCAGCCGCTGCGCGGGCAACTCGCCCTCGATGACGTGCAGATCGGTGCGGCAGATGGCGCAGCAGCGCACTTTCACCAGTACCTCGTCGTCGGCCGGCTCGGGCGGGTCGATGTCGAGCAGCTTGAGCGGCGCCTCGGCGATAGGCGCCGGGCGTTGGAGCACCATGGCGCGCATGGCGGGCCTCCGGGTGATCGACGGTAACCAACGTAGCGGGAACATGTTACCAGCGCCGGCCGGCCGCTGGCCAACAAAGTTTTCTTGTAATCGCAGATGCGAATGGATATGCTGGATTCGTGCCGGATCGGCTCGGTGGGGGCAGAGTTTGGCCGGTACCGGCCGCACCAGCCTGCCAAGTGAGGGAGCCAACCTTCTTACCACAAAGGAGTTAGTGACATGACGCTCCGCGGAGCACTAGTTGCGATCACGTTGTTTGTCGCGGCGGCGCCAGGCCTGGCGCCGGCGGGGGAACCGGTGCGCTACGACAACTGGGACGCCGTCCGGCTCAACCTGACCACGCCCCAGCAGGTTCAGGCGGTCGAGTCGCTCGGCGGTCGTCTGATGAGCGAGGGACTGGGCGTCGGCACGGTGGATTACATCTTTCCGCCCGAGGCTCTGGCCAAGCTCGACGAGCTGGGCGTGGACTACACGGTGCTCTATCGCAACGTTCAGCGGGCCATCGACGCCGAGCGCGAGCACCTGGAGCACACGCGCAGCCTCAAGGACGCCGCCTGGTTCCAGGACTACAAGACCCTTACCCAGATCAACGCCTACATGGACACGCTGGTGGCCGACTATCCCGATCTCGTGTCCAAACAGCAGATCGGCACCAGCATCCAGGGACGGGCCATCTACGCCCTGACGATCACCGCCCCCGGCGGCAGCGGCAAGCCGGCGCTGTGTTTCAACGGCACCCACCACGCCCGCGAATGGATCAGCCCCATGACCGTGATGTACATCGCCGACCGGCTGGCCAGCACCTACGCCACCGACCCCGACGTGCAGCGCATGCTTGACCTGGTCACGTTCTACCTGATCCCGGTGGTCAACCCCGACGGCTATGTCTATTCGTGGAGCTCGGACCGCTACTGGCGCAAGAACCGCCGCAACAACGGCGACGGCAGCTACGGCGTCGACCTCAACCGCAATTACGCCACCGGCTGGGGCGGTTCAGGCTCCAGCAGCGACACGTGGAGCGACATATATCGCGGCACCGCGCCGTTCTCGGAGCCGGAAACGCAGGCCCTGCGCGATTTCCTCCAGGCCCATCCGGACGTGGTGGCGCACATCGACTTCCACAGCTACTCGCAGCTCATCCTGCGGCCCTACGGGTACGACTACCTCGACCCGCCCCAGCCCGACTACGCGACCTTCGTCGACGTGGGGGCCCAGATGGCCAGTGCCATCTACGGCGTGCACGGGCAGAGCTACGTCTCCGAGCCGGCCTACAACCTCTACCTGGCAGCCGGCATCTGCACCGACTGGGTCTACGA
>CAZRSM010000455.1:0-3962 GCA_964602755.1 uncultured Planctomycetales bacterium | reverse complement strand
GCCGCGGGCCAGACGAGGGTTTTCGTGGCGCGCGGAATGCTGGCGGCGTCGAAGTCGTCGAGGACGTTGAAGGGGATGTGGAGACGCAGGAGGGCCTGGGCAGCACTGTAGACAGCCCGGCGGCCGGCCACGTCGCGATTGCCCAGGCGCAAGGGCGTCGGCGCCAGGATGGTGACTTCTGGCGGGTGGTAGCGCGGCTGGAGCATTCGCCACATCATGCTGAGATTGCGATGGATGTAGGCCACGTCTTTGGGGACATTGCGGCCGGGATAGAAAATCCCCCACGGGAACACGCGCTCGTCGGCGTCGCGCAGGCACCAGTTTTGTATTTTGCTGGCCCCCATACCCAGCGCGTAGGCCGCCACGGCCATGAATAGCTGCTTTTGTTGCTCCTCGGTGCGGACGATGTGATAGCCGCGAGCGCCGTTTTCCACGGTCCAGGCCGGGTGGGTCTTGCAGCCGTACTCGCCGATTGTGACGCCCTTGCCGGTCGCGCGCAGGTCGTTGATGGCCAGGCGTTCGGGCAGCACATCGAGGTCGTCTTCGGGCGTGCTGAAGAAGCCGAAGTCCGAGACATCCTGGCCGTCGATGGTCAGGCGCTGGTCGATGCCGTTCCACGGCTCGGAGTAGTACTCGCTGGTGATTTTGTGGCGGCGGTCGGCGCGGCGGATAGCGGCCACGTGGGCCTGGTTCCAGCGGCGCATAAGCCAGACGTTGAAACGAACGCGGTCTTGTTCGACCGGGTCATCCCAGCGCACGGTGCGCTTGGGCGGGAAGGGGAGCTGGCCGAGTGGGGGCAGGTCGCTGCGGCCCCAGGCCCTGCGCAGGGCCGAGTCGGTGCCGTAGCGCGCCTTGAGCCAGTCGTTCCACGCGCGCTTGAGCCACTGGCGGTTTTCGTAGCGGAGCTGGTAGTCGCCGTTGATGTACCACAGCAGGGCCGGCATGAAGCCCAGGCGGCGGGCATATTCGTGGCACAGACGGCTTTCGACAGCCAGTTCGTCGTCGTCAACGGCGACGTTGTGGCCGATGAGCAGCCCGCACATGAAAACCAGCCCGTGCTTTTGCAGGAGCTGGCCCATGGCTTCGAAGGAGCGCCAGTCGGCTTCGGTCATGATGTGGCCGGGGTTGTTGTACTGGAGGTCTTCGTAGACCTGGAGGCCGAAGTCGCGGGCTTTGCGGTGTATTTCATCCCAGCGCCCCGGGTGCAGAGCTTCGGATTTGTAGTCGTTGAGGTAGTTGTCGGAGCCGAACAGGAAAATGGGGCGGCCGTCGAGGCGGAAGTAGTTGTCGGCAAAGTCCAGCAGCGGAGCGCGGCGGGCAACCTCGCGGCGGCGCAGGACAATGCCGCGGCTGAGCTGGTCGATGCGACGGCCGTCCGGGGCCTGCAGGTGGACGACGACACGCAAAAGGTCTTCGCGGCAAGCCGGCACGGTCAGCTCGGCGGTTAGCTCCGTCGGCTGGCCGGCCGGCGCGGTAACAGGAATTTCGACGCGCCCGTAGTCGCGCTGGCCGATGAGCGAGACGGCAGCGGTGCCTCGGAAGGGCGTCGGGCCGTAGTTGGCCACCGAGAACCGAACCCGGCACTTCTCGCCCGGGGCGTACAGGTCGAAGTCGGTGTGCAGGGAGTGGAGGAAAACGCCGCGCAGCAGAAAGCGGGCGAGGCGGATTAACTCTTCGTCGCTGCCGGGCACGTCGCGGCCGAACAGCGGCCGGTCGGTGACGGCGAAATAGGCCCAAAGCGACCCCTGGTAGAAACCGGAGTGATTGAGCATGAGGGCGCCAGCGGCGCCGCGCAGCCGACCGTAGCGGTCGCAGGCGTCCAGCAGCGGGACCCAGCGGGCATCGCGATAGCCCACCACGCCCACGCACGCCCAGCCCTTGGCGTCGGCTTCGGTGCGCGGCCGAGTGATGAGCGATTGTTCATCGGCAGGCTGCAGGAAGGCCACGCGGCGCAAGGGAAAGTGAGCGTCGCACATGCCCATCTGCCACGGCGCTGTGTGCAGGCCGTCGCCGGGCGGCGCTGAGGATGTGTTCAGCGGCCGGTAGCGGAAGGGCGTCAGGTCCACGAGCTGGACTTTGTCGAACCAGGCCCGACCGGTGGCGCGGTAAAGGCCGAGCTTGACGAGCACGCGGTCGGCGCCCAGCTCGGTGCGGAAGCGGTACTCGACCTTGCGCCAGTCGTTGGTGCCGGTCAGGTGGACCACGTCGTAGGGCTTGACCAGTTTGTCGCCGGCGTACTGGTAAACGGCGGCGTAGGCGTAGGCGGGGCCGGCCACGTCTTCGGTGCGCACCCATGCGCGGAAGATGTATTCGTGGCCCGGACGCAGGGGCAGGTAGGTGTACCACATGGCCTCGCGGTCGGTGCTGTCGCGGACCTCGACCATAGCGCAGTATTTGCCCTCGACCGGGCGGTCGGTGACGATGTGGCAGGCGTCGGCGGCATTGCGGCGCCAGCGGCCGTCGGCCTTCTTGCCGCCGACCGGTGCATTGGCCGAGTTTTCGAAGCCGCCGTCGGCCAGCATGTTGCTGGGCCACTGCAGCGCCTGGTCGCGGCGGCGCTTGAGTTCGGCTGCCCAGTCTTCGCCGCGCGGGCCGATGGGTTTGTTGAATGGATAGCCGCCGACGATCAGCAGCTTGCCGGCGTTGCGGCAGAACTCGATGATGGCGCCGCGAAGTTCGGTCGGGTAGGCCGGGCCGTAGGGCAAAACCAGCAGGCCGCCGGCAGCATCAGTCAGCGCCCGGTCCAGGCCGCGGCGGTCGGCGAGGGTGACTTCGATGCCGGCCGAGCGCAGGACGCTGGCGGCCCAGGTGGGGCTGAGGCCGGCGGGCGGCAGCTCAAGCGACGGCTCGCGCCAGATGACGGCGCGGCGGCGGCCGCGGCCGGTGAATATCTCGCGGACCTGGTCGATGGCCGCGGGCTGGTCGCCTTCTACGAGCGTCCAGTTGTCGAAGTAGGCCTTGCCGTGGGCGCGGTAAAAGCCGAAGTGGAGATTGATGGTGGCGGTCTCAGGCGGGACGTCGAAGGTGTAGGTGTACCGCTTCCAGTCGGCGGGCTTGCGAAGCTGGACGAAGTCGCGGAAGGCGACAAGCGATTCGTTTTCGTCGTACTGGTAGACGGCGGCGAAGGCGAAGCCGCCTGGCTGATCTTGGACGACCTGTTCGGCGCGGATGTCGAGGGCCACAGTCATGCGGCGCCAGTCGGGGCGGCGCCAGATGCGCTGGCGGACCAGGCCGGCGGTCACGAGGATGCAGTGGCCGGCGTCCCGGGGCACGATGCTCGCCTGGCCGCCGACCAGCTCCCAGGCCGCCAGGGTGTCGCATCGGCCGTTGCGGACATAGGAAAGCGGTTGGGCCGATAGAGCTGCGGCTAATGCAAGCACAGCCAACATCTTCTTGCACCTCCACGCTCCTGCCCGGAGTGGGCGATGATGAACGGTCGTTCGGCGGGCCTAGGCGGTGCGCGACAGCGCAGCGCCGCCGGCTGACGACAGGTCCGCCCCAGTTTCTTCGATGCCCTGGTCAACAGCGCCAGGATAGCCGTAGCGCTCGCGCAATTCGAGCATGTACAGGTAATTGTCCAGGGGCACGCCGCGGAAGATACAGTTGCTGGTGGCGTAGACGTAGGCGCCGGAGTCTACGCCGCCGTACTTCATGCAGTAAAAGGCGCTGTCGCGGATTTGCTCGCGCGTGCCGGCCTGGACCCAGGCGCAGTTGACATTGCCCAGCAAGCAGAGCTTGGGGCCGACGATGCGGCGCACTTCGGCGATGTCCACGCCGGCCATGGGGTCGATGGAGTGCAGGCCGTCGATGCCCGTGGAGACGAGCTGGTCGAGGATGGGCATGATGTCGCCGTCAGTGTGCTTGACGGCGAAGGCGCCGGCGTCTTTGACGGCCCTGACGAGCTGGGCAAGGTAGGGCGTGATGAAGCGCGCGAACATGCGCGGCGACAGAAAGGGACCGTC
>CAZRSM010000454.1:0-8367 GCA_964602755.1 uncultured Planctomycetales bacterium | reverse complement strand
TGACAAAAGCGGCTGTAACCAGACAATGCCTGAGCGCAATGCTACTTCCCGGCCGGCAGCAAGACAAGTCAATAATGCAACCCGGTGAGGGCGGCCAGCCTTCAGAGCAGCGCGGTGCGCCATTCCCGCCAGCCGAGGGGGAAGCACGGGGGGCGGAGCCGGTGGACAGGCGCCGCCGGCGGATAGCCGTGCCGCCCGCGAATCGCCGCACCGCTGGCGCCGGCGGACGATTCGCCATTCGCAACTCGCCATTCTTCATTCGCACCCTCGACCCTGCCCCGCGCCCTGGAAGGGAGGGGAGTTGTCCGGCACGCGCGCCGGTACGGCATCCTGGTGGGCCGTGCCCCCCCCTGCGACTGCCGGATGCGCGTCTGGTCGGGGAAAGCACGGCCGCGCTGACGCTTGGGCCCGTCACCCGGCACTCGGCATGCCCGCGCCAATGCTTGCGCATGACACCCGGCCGGTGCTGCGCCAGCAGTCCGCATCCGCCTGCAGAATCGCGCGCCTGCCGCGGGCAACCGTACCCGGGACCGGCAGGCCTGGGCGGCCGGTGTTAGAATCAGCGTCGCAACGGGGGCGTGACCGGCGCCCGCGAATTGCCACACCCGCCAGCAGGAAGCCGGTGGCATGTATGTCGTGATCAACGCCGACGATCTGGGGCTGCATCCGGCGGTGCAGCGGGCGGTCGACGAGCTGGGGCGGCGCGGGGTGCTGACCAGCGCGTCACTGCTGGTCAACGGGCCGCTGGCCGAGCAGGCGGCGCGCACTACCAGCGTGGCGCTGGGCGTACATCTCAACATTCTGCGCGGCCGGCCGGTGCTGCCCGCCGGGCGGCTGGGCACCCTGGTGGACACGGCGGGCAACTTCCTGGGCGACTACTGGCGTCTGGCCCGCCGGGCGGCCGCCGGGCGGCTGGACCTGCGGCAGGTCGAGGACGAATGGGAGGCGCAATTGCGCCGGGCGCTCGATCTGGGTGTGCAGCCGGATCACCTCGACAGCGAAAAGCACATCCACTGCTGGCCGGCGCTGATGCCGATTGTATGCCGTCTGGCGCGCCGGTATAACATCGCCTGGGTCCGCCGCACGGTGGAGCGGGGGTGGCCGATCGGCTCGGCGGGCGGTCTGCTGCGCGTGCTGCTGCTGCGGTGGTGGGCCGGCCGGCACCGGCCGGCGGACGCGGTGCGGTGGCCCGACGCGGTCTGGGGCATAGCCTGCCAGGGCCGCCGGCTGAGCGCGCGGCGTCTGGGGGCGTACCTGCGGCGGCTCGAGTCGGCACAGGTGGTCGAGGTGGTCTGTCATCCCGGCGATCCGCGGGCCGACGATCCGCCGTTGCCTGACGCGTACGGGCGTATGCGCGTGGCCCGGCAGTGGCGGGCGGAGTACGAGACCCTCGCCGGCGGCGGCTGGCGCGAGGTGTTGCAGGAAGCGGGGGCCAGCCTGGTGAGTTATCGGGACGTGCCATGAGCGATTGCGGGCCGGCAACCGGTGATGCCGTTGCGGAGCAGGCCATCGAGGTCAGCGTCGCGTGTCCGATGCACAACGAGGAGCAGTGCGTCGAGGAGTTCGTGCGGCGGACCGACGCGGCCCTGCGCAAAATCACCGACCGCTACGAGATCGTGATCGTCAGTGACGGCTCGACCGACCGCACCAACGATCTGCTGCGCGAGCTGGTCGAGCAGTATCCGGCCCTGCGGGCGGTGTTGTTGTCGCGCAACATGGGCCAGTGCCAGGCCCTGTATGCCGCCATCCAGCACACCCGCGGCCGCTGGGTGGTGGTGATGGACGGCGACCTGCAGCATCTGCCCGAAGAAATCCACCTGCTGGTCGACGAGATTCGCAAGGGTTACGACCTGGTCAGCGGCTGCCGGCGCAACCGGCGCGACAACCTGCTGGTTCGGCGGCTGCCCAGCCGCATTGCCAACGCGTTGCTGCGGCTGGTCACGGATTGCCCGGCGCGCGACATGGGGGGCTTCAAGTGCATCCGGGGCGATATCGCCCGCTCGTTGCGGCTGCGGGCCGGGCAGCACCGCCTGCTGCCGGCGCTGGTCTACCAGCGCGGCGGGCGGGTGGCGGAGATTCCGGTCACCGCGGCCCGGCGCTTCGCCGGGCGCAGCCACTACGGCGTGAGCCGGGCGCTGGACGTGATGATGGACATCGCCCTGATGTGGTTCGAGTCGAGCTTCAAGGCCCGGCCGTTGTACCTGATGGGCCGGGTGGCGCTGGTGGTGACGGTGGCCACGGTGGCGGTGATGGTGGTGCTGCTGTACCAGCGGCTCTTCGAGCACCAGGACCTGACCAGCCGACCGCTCTTCTACGTGGGCCTGACGCTGCTGGGGCTGGCGTTCAACCTGGTGGCGCTGGGCTTTACGCTCGAGCTGATCAGCGACAGCCGCAACACGGTCAACAACATCAAGCCCTACGTGGTGCGCGAGGTGATCGAGCACCGCGACCGCGGGCCGGCAGCGCGGGCCGGAGTCGACCGGACCGCAGAGCGGCCCGTCGAGGGGCGCGAATCGCCGGCGGCCTGAGACACGGCCGGCCGCATTGCCGAGCGGCGGACGGTCTGCTATGCTCACGGCCCGATCGGAGGTCGGCTGCGGAGGGTCACAACGGCACCACCAGACGCTGCGGCGTCTCTCGATACACGGAAACCAGGAAGTGATGGGCACGCCACTTGTTCAGGGGGACCGCTATCGTCTCGTCATCACGTTCGAGGATCAGCGCAGCGTCGCGGATCCGTTCTGTTTCGAGCGGTTCGAGCAGGCTCAGGCGCGCGTGTCGCGGGCCGTGCGGCGATACGCGCCGACGGGGCGCATCGTGGCGATCGCGCTGCAACGCGGCCGGCCGGTGGCGCCCATCGTGCCCATCAGCCCGGGACGCGTGAACCTGGGCCACCCGGACGCCTACCAGTGGGTCACCGAAAAGCGCTGGGGCAGCGACGTCATCAGTCGCATCGTCGCCCAGCAGCGCAACAGCGCTGCTGCGACCACGCCGATCCGCGCGAACGTCGCGACCGCAGGTGCCAGCGCCGCCGCGTCGACGGGCGCCGTGGCAGTGCCGGCCGGCGAACACCCGCGACCGGCCCGCTGGCACGTGGGCGGCGTGCTGGCGCTGGTCTGCGGAGCGATTCTGCTGGCGCTGCTGTACCAGACGGGGGGCAACCCGCGCTTCCTGCTGGCGATCACGCATCGCGACGCGCAGCCGATCAAGCACGAGCTGCCATTCGACGCCCACGCGGTGCTCGAGGGCAGCGGCCGGGCAGCCGGTCCGGGATCCGCCCCGGCGCCGCGCGTCTGCGACGAACCGTCGCCGTAGGGGGCGGATCGTCGCGCGACGCCGGCGTCCCGGCGGGGCGGCCGGCGGGCGCATGGCGACGGGCGCCGTCGGCCGTGCGACGGCGCCCGCGCGCTGTGACGGTGGAAGCTCAGAGCCGGGCGATGATCGCGTCGGTCATCTGGGTGGTGGTGGCGGCGCCCTGCTCGATCACCTGCGGGCCGCCCTTGAGCTTGAGCATGTCGTACATGCGCACCTTGCCCTCCTCGATCACCTCGGCGATGGCGTTGCGGATGCGCGTGGCCTTCTGAACCTCGCCGATGTGATCTAGCATCAGGCACGCGCTGAGGATCATGGCGATGGGGTTGACGATCGGCGGGTCGAGCTTCTCGTACTTGGGGGCCGACCCGTGCGTCGGTTCGAAGACCGCCACCTCGCGGCCGATGTTGGCACTGCACGCGAAGCCCAGGCCGCCGACCAGCCCGGCGAAGCCGTCGGAGACGATGTCGCCGAACATGTTGCCGGCCACGATCACGCCGTAGTCCTCGGGGTTCTTGGTCAGCCACATCATCTGGGCGTCGATGTTGGTCTCCCACAGCTCGATATCGGGGAAGTCCCTGGCGACGGCCTTGCCCTCGGCGGTCATCATGCCGGAGGTCTCGCGGATGACGTTGGGCTTTTCGCAGATGGTGACCGACTTGTAGCCGAACTTCCGGGCGTACTCGAAGGCGGCCTGCATGATGCGGCGGCAGGCCCGGCGCGTGAAGATACGGGTGGAGATGGCCAGGTCTTCGCGCGGCACGCTCTTGAAGCGGGCGAACTTGGGGTGCGTGGCCAGTGCCTCGTAGACCTGGTCGGGCGGGTTGGTCCACTCGACGCCGGCGTACAATCCCTCGGTGTTCTGGCGAAAGATCACGGCGTTGACGGGCGGTTCCTCGAAACCGCCGTCGGGGGTGCGGCGGATGAAGTTGAGCGGGTTGCCCTTGAACGAGCGGCAGGGACGGATGCAGATATCGAGGTCGAAGTGCTGGCGCAGGCCGACGATGGGGCTGTAATAGACATAGCCCTTGTTCTGCAGCTCGGGGGCCAGCTCTCTGGCGGCCTGGTCTTTGGGTTTGGAGGTGATGGCGCCGAAGAGCGCCAGCTTGTGTTGGGCGATCAGGTCGATGGTGCGCTGCGGCAGCGCGTTGCCCTCCCTGATCCAGAATTCCCAGCCGATGTCGGCGTGCACGTAGTCGGCCTCGAAACCGACGGCCTCGAGCACGCGCAGGGCTTCGGGCAGGACCACCTTGCCGATCCCGTCACCGGGCATCACAACTACGGTTCGCTTGGCCACGACACTTTCCTTTCCAGAGTCTCGGACCCACGGGGTCACCACCGGCTCCAGCCGGAGCGAATCCACGGCTTGCCGGCCGCGCCGCAGCGGCCAGCGGGGGTATTGTTCCCGACCGCCGGCCGGTTGGGAAGAGGGTACTCCGCTGCCGATTATCGGACTGCGGTCGCCCGCCGGCGAGCGTGCACGATCGTTTCGGCCGAGTAGATCGCCAGCGCGATCCAGATCAGCCCGAACGTGACTGCGTGCTGGCGCGTGAAGGGCTCGCCGAAAGCCAGCACCGCCAACAGAAACTGACCCGTGGGCGCCAGGTATTGCAGAAAGCCGAGCGTCGCGTAGCGCAACCGTTTGGCGGCGGCGGTAAACCAGATCAGCGGCAGGGCCGTGATCAGCCCGGCGCTGGCCAGCAGCAGGTCGAGCAGAAAGCCGCCGTGCAGGAAGCATCCGCTGCCCTGCTGGTCGCAGTAGAGCAGATAGACCACCGCGGCGGGCGCGAGCAGGCCGGTTTCGATGGTCAGGCCCAGGATGGGGCCGACCGGCGCAGTTTTGCGGATCAGGCCGTAGAAGCCGAAAGAGGCCGCCAGAATCAGGGCGATCCAGGGCACCTGGCCGTAGCGCATCACCATCCAGCCGACGGCCACGGTGGCCAGCAGCACAGCCAGCGTCTGGGTCGGCCGCAACCGTTCGCGCAGGAACACCACGCCCAGCAGCACGTTGAGCAGCGGGTTGATGAAGTAGCCCAGGCTGGCCTGGAGCAGTTCGCCGGTGGTCACGGCGTAGATGAAGATGCCCCAGTTGTTGGCGATCAGCAGCGTGGTCAGGCACAGGCGTCCCAGCACGCGCGGCTGGCGCAGCACCGCGCGCAGCTCGGCGAAGCGGCGGGTCCACGCCACGATCAGCACCAGCAGCACGAACGACCAGCCGATGCGGTGGGCCAGCACCTGCACCGGCGGTACGCCGGCGACGGCCAGGGCCTTGAAATACAGCGCGCACAGGCCCCACCACACGTAGGCCGCTGTGCCGAAGGCCACGCCGGCGCGGGCCTGGCGGTAGTCGAGGGGAGCCGAGCCGGTGGTGGTCCTGGGGCGCGACACGGGGCGATTACTTGGCTTCGAGCCAGTTGGGGCCGACGCCCACATCGGCCTTGAGCGGGACGCGCAGCTCCATGGCGCTGCACATGACCTGGCGGACGAGCTGGGCCAGTTGCCCGGCCTGGTCGCGCGGGCTTTCGCAGACCAGCTCGTCGTGGACCTGCAACAGCATGCGCAGCGGCAGCCGCTCGGTGTGGATGCGGCGGTGCAGATTGATCATGGCCAGCTTTATCAGGTCGGCGGCCGAGCCCTGGATCACGGTGTTGACGGCCAGCCGCTCGGCCTGGGCGCGGGCGGTGCGGTTGCGCGAGTCGATGTGCTCGATGGGCCGCCGACGTCCGAGGATGGTGCGCACGCAGCCGTCGCGGCGGGCCTGGGCCAGCACATCGTCGATGAACTCGCGGATGCGCGGGTAGCGCGCGAAGTAGGCTTCGATGAACTGGCGGGCCTGCTGGCGCGACATGCCGGTCGCCTGGGCCAGCCCGAAGGCGCTCTGGCCGTAAATGATGCCGAAATTGACGGCCTTGGCGCGGTCGCGCATCTCGGGGGTGACCTGCTCGAGCGGCACGTCGTTGAGCTGGGCGGCCACGAAGGCGTGGATGTCGCGGTCGTCGCGGAAGGCCGCGATCAGGCCGGCGTCCTGCGAGAAGTGGGCCAGCACGCGCAGCTCGATCTGCGAGTAGTCGGCCACGATCAGCAGCTCGTCGGCGCTGCGCGGGACGAAGGCCCGGCGGATCTCGCGGCCCAGCGGGCTGCGCACCGGGATGTTCTGGAGGTTGGGTTCGCTGCTGGAGAGGCGTCCGGTGACGGCGCCGGTCTGGTGATACGAGGTGTGGATGCGTCCGGTGCGGCGGCTGCGGGCGGCCGGCAGGGCTTCGAGGTAGGTACTGCGCAGCTTCTGCAGCTCGCGGTACTCGAGCATCAGCCGCGGCAGGGGGTGGTCGGTTTCGCGGGAGAGGGTCTGGAGCGTCTCGGCGTCGGTCGAGCGGGCGGTCCTGGTCTTGCGTACCACGCGGAAGCCGAGTTTTTCGAAGAGCACCTGGCCGAGCTGGCGCGGGGAATCGAGGTTGAACCGTTCGCCGGCCAGTTTCCAGATCTCCTCGCGCAGCTCGTCGACGCGCTGCTCGAGCTGGCGGTTCATGCGCGCCAGCAGGCCGACGTCGATGCTGATGCCGTTGAGTTCCATTTCGGTCAGGACGCGGACCAGCGGCATCTCCAGGTCGTAGAACAACGAGGCCAGGTCGGAGCCCCTGATCTGCGGCTCGAAGAGTTCCTTGAGCTGCCAGGTGTAGTCGGCGTCCTCCGCGGCGTATTCGGTCACCAGCTCGAGCGGCACGCGGTCGATGGTGGTCTGGTTGCGACCCTTGCCGATCAGGTCGCTGATGGGCACCATCTGGTGGCCCAGCAGGTCGCGCACCAGGCGGTCCATGCCGAACGATCCGCGGCCGGGATCGAGCACGAAGGCGGCGATCATGGTGTCGAACACCGGTCCGCCCACTTCCAGCCCCGCCAGCTCGAGCACCGTCAGGTCGTACTTGAGGTTGTGTCCCACCTTGGTCGAGCGCCGGTCGGCCAGCACCGGGCCCAGGTGCTCGCGCAACTGGTCGATGGTGAAGGTCTGGCCCATGAAGTGACGCAGCGGAACGTACCAGCCGGTGCCCGACTCCCACGAAAACGACAGGCCCACCAGCTCGGCGTCGATGGCGTTGACGCTGGTGGTTTCGGTATCCAGCGCGAAAGCCGACCGCCGGCCCAGCTCGCGCGCCAGGGCGGCCAGCTTCTCTTCCGTGTCGACCAGGGCATAGTCGCGCCGCCTGGCGGCGCGCGGGGCCGCGGCCGGCAGCGGGGCCTGCTCGTCGGCCGCGTCGGCCGCAAACGGCGGTTGCTCGAGCAGGCGGCGGAAGCCCAGCTCTTCGAAGATCGGCCGCACGGCCTGCCAGTCGAAGCGGCGCACGTCGGCCTGCTCGAGGTCGAACTCGAGCGGCACGTCGTCGCGCAGGGTCACCAGCCGGCGGGTCAGCTCGGCCAGCGGGGCGAACTCCTTGACGCGCTGCCGCTGCCTGGGCGTCAGCTCGTCGGCGTGTTCGATGACCGCCGCGGCTGAGCCATACCTGGCGATGAGCCTGGCGGCGGTCTTGGGGCCGATACCGGGCACGCCGGGGATGTTGTCGACGCTGTCGCCGGTGAGGGTCTGGATTTCGATGGCCTGCGCGGGCGTCCAGCCCTTGGTTTCCAGCAGCCGCTCGGGCGTGACGACCTCGTCCTTCATCGGGTCGTACATGCTGACGCGCTCGGAGAGCAACTGCTCGAGGTCCTTGTCACGGCTGACGATGAAGAACTCGAGCCCGGGTGCCGGCGGGTGTTTGACCAGCGTGGCGATGATGTCGTCGGCCTCGAAGCCCTCGACCCGCAGGATCGGCACGCCGGCGGCCTCGAGAATCGAGACGATGCGCTCGACCTGCGGCCCGAGGTCCTCGGGTGGCGGCTCGCGCTGGGCCTTGTACTCGGGGTAGATCTCGCGCCGGAAGACGGTCTCGTCGGCACAATCCATGACCATGGCCAGATAGTCGGGCCGGCGCTGGCTGATGAGGTTGAGCAGCATCTGGCAGAAGACGTAGGTGGCGCGGGTCGGTTCGCCGCTGGGGGCGCTGAGGCGGCGGAAGGGCGCGT
>CAZRSM010000453.1:0-1554 GCA_964602755.1 uncultured Planctomycetales bacterium | reverse complement strand
CGAGCAGCCTGGCATTGGGTGGCAACTGCAGCCCCTTGGGTTCGCCGTGGCCGATGATCTCGAACTTGTACTGCGGCCGGGCGGCCATGATCTTGAGCAGCGCGTCCCAGTCGAACCAGCGATCGGTCAGGTGCCCGAAGTATCCGACCACCACCTCGGCCCCCGGGCGGTGGCGGTAGTCGGGCGAGCGGAACTGCGGGTCGTAGGCGTTGGGCAGCAGGTGCACCGGCTGGCCGGTGCCGTAGCCGCGCAGCTTCTCGCACAGCGGCCCCGAGACGCAGCAGGTCAGATCGCAGTTGCGCACCACGTACTCCTCGACGCTGCGCCGATACCACTTGGCCATGCCCACCTCGGCGAACTCCTCCCAGTCGTCACGGCAGTCGTAGATCGTGGCCCAGCCGTTGGCGTTGGCCAGGTTGATCAGTCGGCAGACCGTGGGGTAGGGGTAGGACACCACGAAAACACCGTGCGTCCGGCCCAGGTCGCGCGTGAACAGGCGCTCGGCCAGGCCCGGCGTGCGGTCGGTCGGCGACTGGAGGACCAGACCGCCGTCGTAGTCCGGGATGGGGTCGCTCTCGCGCCAGCGATGGAAGTTGAATAGCACCGGCACACCCATCTGTTCGAACGCCAGCGTCAGGCGGATGGGGCGGTTGGCCCGCACGCGCTGAATCGCCACCGTGCCGCCGAACATCAACACCGCATGGCTGAAATCGCCCTGGGCCACCTGCGTGGTCCAGCGTTCGAAGTCGGCCCGCAACTGCTTGTGGCGGGCTTCGATGGCCGCCCGCCCGGCTGGCGCAGCCCCAGGCGAAGTGGCCGCGGCGCCGGCCTCCGGGCGACGCCAGGGACGGTAACGGGCCGCGCTGCGCACGCGCCGGGCCGCGCCGGCGATGCGTCTGGCCAGTTTGTAGCTGCGCGAGTTGACGATCTCCTGGACCTGGAGGCGGGCGGCCTGTCGCTCGCGCGACAACTGCGCGATCTGCTCGCGCAGCCTCTGGTTCTCGCGTTCCATGTCGGCGATCCGCGCACTGAGCCGCTCGACGATGGTCTGTGTACTGCGCAGCGTTTCGCTCAGTTGGTCGACGCGTTGTCGCCAGTCGCGCAGGTCTTCGGCCTGGCGCGCGGCGCGCTGCCGCATGTAGTTGCTGGCGGTTTCCAGCCGCGCCCGCTGTTTTTCCAGCTCACCGCAGGTGTGTTTGAGGCGTTCGTGACGGGCGCGCAGCTCGGCCAGCTCGGCCTGCAGGGCGCCGGCCTGGTGCTGCCAGTTCTGGGCCGACTCGCGGGCGGCGCCCAGTTGCTTGTGCAGGTCGGCCCGGTGTTGCCAGAGCTGCTCGACCTGCTGCTTCCAGCGCAGGGCGTCGCCACGGTGCTGCTCGACGTGGCGCTCCAGCACGCCGACCTTGAGCGTCAGCGCGGCGAAGCGTTCGTCGGCATCGCGGACCGAGACGAACAGATACGTAGGCGTCCAGTTGAAGCAGGCGATGCGCTGATAGCCCAGGGGGGCCAGGATGCGCTCGACTGCCCGACGATGCCGGGGATCCTGGGCCTCCACGT
>CAZRSM010000452.1:0-3364 GCA_964602755.1 uncultured Planctomycetales bacterium | reverse complement strand
AGGTCGAGCACGTACTGCAAGCCGCTGCAGCCGCCGCCTTTGACGCCCACGAACAGGTAGGTGGTCTCGGGGTGGTTGCCCTCTTTGAGGATCTTCTTGATCTGCTCGGCGGCCTTTTCGGTCAGCACGACGCCCTTGCCCTCCTCGGGCACGCGGGCGCGCTGGCGCACGCTGCTGGCTGGCTGGGTGTCGGCCTGACCGGCGGTCGGCTGGTTGGTGGTCGTGTTCTGATCGCTCATGGCTCGTTTCCTCGCGGAGACGGGGACAGCGGTTGTTCAGCCGCTGCGCCCTGGCTCTGGTTGGCGCCGGCCGTTTCCTGCGGCCGGGCCGCGCTGCCGGCGTTTTTCTTCTTCTTGAGGTCTTCGACCGCGGCGCGGATGGCGTCTTCGGCCAGCACGCTGCAGTGGATCTTCACCGGCGGCAGGGCCAGCTCCTTGACGATGTCGGTGTTCTTGATCTGCAAAGCTTCGTCCAGTTTGCGGCCTTTGAGCCACTCGGTGGCCAGCGAGCTGGAGGCGATGGCCGAGCCGCAGCCGAAGGTCTTGAACTTGGCGTCGACGATCTGATCGTTCTCATCGACCTGGATCTGAAGCTTCATCACGTCGCCGCACTCGGGCGCGCCGACGATGCCGGTGCCGACGTTGGGGGCGTTCGCATCGAGCGAGCCGACGTTGCGCGGGTTCTCGTAGTGGTCCAGCAGCTTCTTGCTGTAAGCCATGTCTCTGATCTCCTGCCGGCGTCACCGCGACCGGCTGGGGGGGCGACGCGGTTGGTCACACTGGTGGTGGCGGGGCCGCCGGGCGGCTTCAGTGGCGACTCCACTCGACCTTGCTGGGGTCGATGCCCTGCTGGGCCAGCTCATAGAGCGGGCTCATCTCACGCAGGCGGCGCACGGTGGCGACCACCTGTTCGATGCAGTAGTCGATGTCCTCTTCGGTGTTGAAGCGGCCCACCGAGAAGCGGATGCTGCTGTGGGCCAGGTCGTCGCCGACGCCCAGGGCCTGGAGCACGTAGCTGGGCTCGAGCGACGCACTGGTGCAGGCCGAGCCGCTGCTGACGGCTATGTTCTTCATGCCCATCATCAGACTCTCGCCCTCGACATAAGCGAACGAGAGGTTGAGATTCGTGGGGGTGCGCTGCTCGGGATGGCCGTTGAGGTGCACGTGATCGAGCTGGGAGGTGATGCCCTCGAGCAGGCGATTACGCAGCGCGGTCAGCCGCCGCGACTCGGCGTCCATGTTCTGCTGACACAGCTCGGCGGCCTTGCCCAGCCCGACGATGGCCGGCACGTTGAGCGTGCCCGAACGCATGCCGCGCTCGTGGCCGCCGCCGTGAATCAGCGGGGCGCACCGCACGCGCGGGTTGCGCCGGCGGACGTAGAGCGCGCCGATGCCCTTGGGGCCGTAGATCTTGTGACCGCTGCAAGTGAGCAGGTCGATGCCCATTTTCTGCACGTCGATGGGTACCTTGCCGAAGGTCTGGCAGGCGTCGGTGTGGAACAGGACACCTTTCTCCTTGCAGATGCGGCCGATCTCGGCGATGGGCTGCAGCGTGCCGATCTCGTTGTTGCCGTGCATGATGGTGACCAGGATGGTCTGGTCGGTGATGGCGTCGCGCAGCTCGTCGAGGTCGATGCAGCCGTAGCGATCGACCGAGAGCCGCGTGATCTCAAGGCCGTGTCGCTGGGCCAGCCAGTCGCACGGATCGAGCACGGCCTTGTGTTCGGTGGGCTGGGTGATGATGTGGCGACCCTTGTCGCCGTACATCTCGGCGATGCCCTTGATGACGATGTTGTTACCCTCGGTGGCCCCGCTGGTGAAAATGATCTCGCGGGGATCGGCGCCGATGACGGCGGCCACCTGTGCCCGGGCCTGGTCGACGGCCTCCTGGGCCTCCCAGCCGAAGCTGTGGCTGCGCGAGGCGGCGTTGCCGAACTTCTCGGTGAAGTAGGGCAGCATGGCCTCCAGCACCTGCGGATCGACCGGGGTGGTGGCGTTGTTGTCGAGGTATACACGCTTGTCCATCAGACCGTCTTCCTCCCGCGTCCGTCGTCGCGGACGCCGGCGTAATGCTCATCGAAAGCCAGCTCGGCGATCGTCACCTGGTCGAGAAATCCGGTGAACAGGCGGTCGATCTTGACGAGCGGACCGCTCAGCGGGCAGTGCCCGGACAGCTCGCAGTGCCGATCGGTGGGTTGAGGCTTGGCACAGCGCACCAGCCGGGCCGGGCCCTCCACCGCCTGGATCACGTCCGCGAGCGTGATTTCCTCGGGATCCATGGCCAAGGCGTAGCCGCCGCGCGCTCCGCGCTCGGAACGCAAAATGCCACCCTGGTTGAGCAGCTTCAGCACGTTCATCAACAGCGGCAGGCGTACGCCGTAGTGCTCGGAAATATCCCTCGCGCTGACCACTCCCTGGTCGGCATGGACCAGGTGGCAGGCGGCGATGAGGGCGTACTCGGTTTTCTTGGTCAGCGTAAGCATCTCACCTAAGAATATAGTAACTCAGGGGTGCGAATTCAAGCCGGCCGATAAGGCAATCGGGCCGGGCGGGGGCGGTTCTTGAACATGGGCCGGTAAAAAACGCGGCCCGACGCCGTCGCGGGCGCCGGGCCGGTTGGCGGCTGGTGGGGGGTTGTGGTCAGGTATTACGGTCCGTGGCGACCGTAGATGATATAGATCTCGCCGGCGTCGGTCTTGCCGGTCGGGTCGGCGAGGATGGCGCTGATGCCGATGTCGCCGTTGCCGTCGCCGTCGATGTCGCCCAGGCCGGCCACGCCGCGGGAGTAGGCGGTGAAGGTCTGGGTCGGATTGACCGGCGAGGTGCCGGTGTACTGCTTGCTGCCGCCGCCGAGCATGTCACCGGCGTTGCGTCCGAGGAAAACGGCGCCGGGCAGGTCGACCGTGCCGACGTCGGCCAGCGAGTATTGGCCGGAAAGCTCGGACGAGCCGTAGATCAGGTAGACGGCGCCTTCGTTGCCGTTTACGCCGGGGGCGGCGATGAGGATGTCACCCAGGCCGTCGCTGTCGACGTCGCCGGCACCGGCCACGTTGGCTCCGGTGAGGTCGCCGGCAGCCGCACCGACGAAGCGGAGGGCCCGCCCGGCGGCGACGATGTCGGTGACGGTCCAGCCGCCCTCGGGGCTTTCGAGCGTGGGCGAGCCGAAGATGACGATGGCTTCGCCTTCGCCGCTGTCGCCGCCGCCTTCACTGCCGACGATCACGTCGTTGTAACCGTCGCCGTTGAAGTCGCCGACTGCGTCGATCACGCGAGCCAGCTTGGCGTCGGCCGAGGCACCCTTGAGCAGCACGCCGTGCAGGCGGTTGGCGTCGCCGGGGGCCAGGGCCATGCGTTCGAGCAGGTAG
>CAZRSM010000451.1:0-7281 GCA_964602755.1 uncultured Planctomycetales bacterium | reverse complement strand
GCGGCGCGCGCCTACTGCCGCCTGGGCTGCAGTCTGGGCCAGACGCGGCTGCTGCGACTGCCGGGCGCCAAGGCCGGCCAGTTCCACGACGGCTGGCTGCTGGTCGAGCTGCGCCGGCCACCCGACACGTTCCTGTGCTGCGGGCCGCGCTCGGCGTTCTACCACCTGCGCCGCGCGCTCGACAGCGGGCTGCGCGACCCGGCAGCGAGCGTGCTGCACGCCCGGCTGTGGTGCGAGCTGGGTCGTCCCAGGCTGGCTCTCGAGCTGCTGCGCGCCGCCGATCCGCTGCTCGAAGACCAGGCCACGGCCGAACAGCTCGCCGAAGCGGCCGAGCTGGCGCTCAGCGCCGGCGACGTCGAGTACTACCTGCGACTGGTGCGTCTGCAGGCCAGGCGGGAGCCGGAGCGGCGGACGGCGTTGCTGGCGGCGGCGTGTCGGCGGGCGGCCGACGTCTACGCCGCCCGCGGCGAAGAGCGCATGTGCATCGAGCTGCTGCGCCGCGCCACGAAGCTCGAACCGCAGGACGCCGAGACGCTGCTGCGGCTGGCCGATCTGTTGTGGGAAAGCGCGCGACGCCAGGAAGCCGCCAGCTGCTACCGCCGCGTGCTGAGCCTTAGGCCGCAGCATCCGCGCCGCCGGGAGCTGCTGGGCCGCCTGGCGCCCTGAAATCCGAGCGGGCCGATGGCGTCAGTCGACTACTTCGTAGTGAATCCAGACCTTGATAACGAGCGTGCCGTGGTTCTGGATCGTCAGGCTTTCGCCGCGCTGACAGGCCATTTCGCCGTCGGGCCAACTGCGGTCGATGTTGCCGCTCGAGCCGCACTTGAGCTGTGGACAGATGGCGGTGCTGCCCGACTTGAGGGTGATGGTGGCGGCCGGCTCGCTGATGATGCGGCGCAGCCTGATGATCTTGCCGGCGACAGCGGCCACCGCCACGGTGTCCATGCCGCCCCCCAGCGAAACTAGCGCAGTAGACATGCTGATGCTCCTGTCTGGCGAACCCGCCGCGCCAGCGGCCACGCCCCGGCACGCGCCGGGATCCGCGGCCGGGCTGCCTCTACGGGTAGAACTGCAATGCGTTGGAGTAGTACACGCGGCCGTGCATCGCCACGGCCCAATACCAGGTGCGTGAGCCGACGTAGCTGACGTCGACGTTGATCGTGCCGGTCGAGGGCGTGAGCACCAGGAAATGCTTGTTGGTGGTGACGGTCTGCAGCACGGTGCCGGCGACGAAGTTGACCGAGGCGGGCGTGGCGATGCTCTCGCCGCCTCCCACGCTGTCGGCCAGCCAGCAGTGCAGCAGCGTGTACTTGCCGGTGTTCACCTGGATCTGCGTCGAGACCACGTTGGCGTTTTCGTCGGCGGCGGCGATGCTGATGTCGCTGGCCTGGTCGGGAAACAGCCGGTCGGCCAGATCGCGGATGAACTGGGCGTGGCTCTCGATGTCGCTGTCGCTGCGCAGCAGCGGCACGCGCATTTGCGCCAGTTGCGTAGCGATCTGCACCGCAGCCACTTGCGGGCTGCCCGACAGCACCGGCCCGCGAGCGTAATCCGGGCCGAAGAACTCGATGTGCCTGCGATCCTGCGCCATGCGCCACCTCCAAACAAACGCTGCCGCCGATGGGCGACTTGTCGTGCGATGCTATGGACGCGCAGCGCGGCGAATCAAAATGCTCATGACGGACTGGCGCCGGCTGGCGGTCTTTGGCGCCGCCTGGCGGGTTCTGGTGGCGGCAGGCCAGCCCCCGGTTGGATCAGGGGTTGCTCGGGTGCGTAGTGGTCGCGCCCAGCAGTCGCTCGATGAAAGCTGCCGGGTAGCGGTGCGAACGCACGATCGTGGCCCTCTGCCCGCGGGCGTTCTTGTGAACCGAACGGTATTCCCAGACCAGCTCGCCGGTGGACGTGACCTCGAAAGCCCACCCGTGGTCCGAGTCGGTGATCAGCGTGTTGCCGTTGGGCAGGCGCTGGTTCGATCCGCGGCTGAGGGTGTAGAAATCGGACGGCCGGGGCGCCTGGTATTGCCAGACTATCCGCCCGGCCAGCGGGTCCAGCTCTATCACGCGGCTGCGTCCCAGGGCCGCGCCGTTGTCGAACACCATGATGTGCCCGTTGTCGAGCACCGTGGCGTCGTGCGGACCGCGGAGCCGGTCGGCGCCCCACGACCACACCAGGCGCCGCTGGGGCCAGTTGATGATGAAGATGCGGTTCTGGTGTCGCGAACAGATCAGCACGTTGTCCAGAGAATAGAGCGGGTCGCGGCGTGCCAGCTCCGGATCGTCCATCCACTCGATCGAGTTGCAATGGAACAGGTCGATCATTTCCCGGCCGGCGAACCTGTTGGCCGGTACCGGCCGCAGCGGGAAGCGCAGCGCCTCGGACAGCAGCAGATCCAGCAGCGAGATCGATTCGACCACCTCGCCCTCGGCCGTCAGCAGCGTCAGCCGCTCGTTCCTCACCGGGACCAGGGGGTTGTACGCCTGCTCGACGCGCCCCTCGAGCACCAGCGTGAGCAGACGTCCCTCCGGAGTCAGCTCGACGTCGTGGTGCGCCGCCAGTTGGCGCTTGAATACCACCTTGCCCGACCAGTCGAGCCGCAACAGATAACGCGACTCGGCGGGTATCTGGTGCGACGGGGCATTGGACGGATCGGCCCCCACCACCACGAAGTCGCCGCCCGGCAGTATCTCGCCGTTGGCCCACAGTCGGCTGGGCTGGAACTGCCAGTAGTGAACCACGCGGCCGTCGATGTCCAGCAGCTCGGCCCGCGAGAGGTGGTGAAAGATCACCAGCGTGTAGCCGGGACTGACCGCCTCGCGCCGATGAATGGTGACGCCGTCGGCCTCCGCGTCGTCCGCCTCGCTCGAAAAACCGGCATGCGGCAGCGCCTGCAGGCGGTCGAGTTCGCTGGGCCGGCGCCGCGGCGGCTGGTGCGCCGCGGCCGCGGGCCGGGCAACCGGCGCGGCAGGCTGCGAGGCGGCCTAGCGCGACGCTCGCGGCTGACAGCCGCCGAGCAACGGCAGCGGCAACACGAGCGCAACGGCCGTCACCCGCGGCACCAGCACTCGTCTCCCGATTCTCACGCGTAGGTCTCCACGGGCAGCCCCAGGGCCCGCACACCGGCGGCTATCGCCTCCAGTTCGTCGGCACCCAGCGGCCTGACGAACGGTTCGGCCGTCTGGCGGGCCACGGTATAAACCTGCACCAGCTCGATTTCGCCCCCCTGGTCCTGCACCGAGTGCAAGCGCTCGAGATACGCATCGATCTCGGCCGGCGGCGGCGGCTGGTCGTGCAGCCGCATGAACAGCGATTGAATCACCACCGGCCTCACGCGGGCCGTGGTGACAATGTTGCCGACCAGCTCGTCCAGCAGGATCGCCGCCCGGTTGACCTGCTGGAAATAGCCCTGCGTGCCGGCGTCGAGCTTGATCCAGTACTGGCCATGATGCTGATCGAGAAAGGCCAACGTCTGCACCACCGCGGCACGGCGCAGCAACGTCCCGTTGGTAATCACGACGATGCGGGCAGCGTGGTGGCCGTAGCGCTGGCGCAGCTCGGCCGCCAGGCCCGCTGCCGCTGGAAAGGCCGGCGACGCGGTCGGTTCGCCGTCGCCTGAGAAGGCGATGTCGCGCAGCTCACGCAGCTCCGGGGGCGTCCGGGCGAAATGGGGATCGTCGAAGACCTGCCCGGGATCGGCCAGCAGGTGCTCCAGCTCGGCGGAGAGGCGCTCGAAGTCTACCGGAGCCGGCGGGGGCATCTCGCGTCGGTCGACCTGGCAGTAGACGCAGTTGAAGTTGCAGATCTTATCCGGATTCAGGTTTATGCCGACGCTCAGGCCGCGGCTGCGGCGCGAGATGACCGGATAGACGTAGCGGAAGTCCTGCCAGGCGCGGGGGTGGGCGCCGAAGAGCCGCGTCAGAGCGGATGAACCGGATTTCACAGGCACTCCTCAAAGAAAAAACTGGTTTTCTGACGGGGGGAATATAACCGGGCCGTCTACTCACATGAAGACGAATACACCACCGAACTTCCTCACACGGGGTGGGGAAGGTCTGGCAAGATGTAGTTCGGCTCGCCCTTCTTGCCAGTCTGGGTTCTGGCCCGCTTCCAGGTCGGAGGGAGCGGGCCGCTTTTTTGCGCTCTAGCCGGCCAGCAACTCCACGTGCGCCGCCACGCAGCGCCGCAGCACGTCGAGGTTGTACCCCCCCTCCAGCACGCTCACCACCCGCCCGTCGGCGCAGCGGCGCGCGATTTCAAGGATACACTCCAGCACTTCGACGAACATCGCGTCGGTGAGCGCCAGATTGCCCAGCGGGTCGTCCCGGTGGGCGTCGAAGCCGGCCGACAGCAAGATCAACTGCGGCTCGAAGGAGCGGATGGCGGGCAGAACCTGCTCGGTCAAAGCGGCGCGGTAGGCCTCGTCGCCGGCCCCGGGCAGCAGCGGCACGTTCAACGTGGTACCCGCGGCCTCGCCGCGGCCGGTTTCTTCGGGCAGGCCGGTTCCGGGGTAGAGATAGTGCGGATGCCCGTGCATGCTGATGTAGCAGACGGCAGGGTCGTCGTAAAAGGCGTTCTGCGTGCCGTTGCCGTGGTGCACGTCGAAGTCGAAGATCAGCACCCGCTCGACGCCGTAGCGCAACCGTGCCGCCAAAGCAGC
This sequence comes from uncultured Planctomycetales bacterium, assembly GCA_964602755.1. Lineage (GTDB taxonomy): Bacteria > Planctomycetota > Phycisphaerae > UBA1845 > Fen-1342 > JALSRY01. Next base: position 2,627 of record CAZRSM010000451.1, on the reverse strand, counting down.
CAGGGCGATGTTGTTGAACATGCAGAAGCCCATCGCGCGGTCGCTCTCGGCGTGGTGCCCGGGCGGCCTGACTGCGCAGAACGCCCGGCGGGCGCGGCCCGTGACGACCGCGGCCGTGGCAGCGACGGTCGCGCCGGCGGCCAGCAGAGCCGTCCGGTAGCTCTCGCGCGAGATCGTGCAGTCCGGCACGTCGATCAGCGGCGCCCCCTCCCGGCAGGCCTGCTCGAAGCGACGCACGTATTCGGGCCGGTGCCTCAGATGCAGCAGGCCGGTGTCGATCGGCTCCGGGGCGATCGGCAGCGCGGACTCCAGAACGCCGGCGGCCGCCAGGGCCTCGGCCACGGCGTCGAGCCGGTCCGGGCTCTCGGGGTGGCCGGGACCGGTCCGGTGGTCCTTGAAACAGGGGTCGTGAACCAGCGCCAGGGGGGTCATCTCGGTCTTCCTGCTCCCACACGCCGACGGCGGCGAATACTCGCCTGCCGGCAGCGATTATAAACACGGCGGGCGGTTCTAGCGCACAGCGGCAGCCCGGCGCGGTAGATTAGCGGCCACGGCACGCGGAGTGCAGCGAGGGCCTGTGGCCGGAGGAACGAACATGAAGGACTCGGAGGCGATGGACAAGACGTTGCGTACCGGGCGGCTGATCGTTGCCGCCATGATGCTCGCCAGCGTGGCGCTGGCCGCGGTGGCCGTGTTCATCAACACCACCGGGGTGCACGAGCCGAGCTTCGACAACCCGCGTCTGCTGCTCTACATCATGGCGGGGCTGTTCGTGGTGGAGGTGCCGATCTACGCCCTGGCCACTACTCTGGTGGCCCGCGTAACGGCCAGGATGCCGCTGCACGACGGCGATCCCGAAGCGCCGGACGCCGCCGGGCCGCGCGGCTACCTCAGCCTGGTGATCATACGGGGCGCGATCGGCGAAGGGCTGGCGCTGTTGGGCGGCATCACGCTGCTGATCGGCGGCGAGTGGCTGGCCCTGGTCGGCGTGGGAGCCGGCCTGGCGATGATGATCCTGACTTTCCCGACGCGCGGCGGGCTGGAGAGTTTCTGCGCGCAGGTGCGCAGCGCGGGCGCAGGCCCGCTGCGCTGAGCAGCCGGCGCTAGATGCGTTTGAACAGGATGGAAGCGTTGTGCCCGCCGAAGCCGAAGGAATTGCTCATCACGATATCGAGCCTGGCGTCGCGGGCGGTGTTGGGCACATAGTCGAGGTCGCACTCGGGATCGGGCACCTCGTAGTTGATCGTCGGCGGAATGGTGTTGTTCTCGATGGCCTTGACGCAGGCGACGGCCTCGATGCCGCCGCTGGCACCCAGCGTGTGCCCGACGGCGCTCTTGACGCTGCTGATGGCCAGCCTGCGGGCGGCCGGCCCGAAAACGGTGTGCACCGCGCGGGTCTCGGCCACGTCGCCCAGGGGCGTGCTGGTGCCGTGAGCGTTGATGTAGTCGACCTGGTCGGGATTGAGCCGGGCGTCGGCCAGCGCCGCCGCCATGGCACGGGCCGCACCGCGGCCTTCCGGGTCGGGCTGCACCATGTCGCCGGCGTCGCCGGTGCCGCCGAAGCCGATGACCTCGGCGTAGATACGCGCGCCGCGGGCTTTGGCGTGCTCGTATTCTTCGAACACCAGTACGCCGGCACCTTCGGCCAGCACGAATCCGTCGCGAGTCTTGTCGAAGGGACGCGAAGCGTGTTCGGGATCGTCGTTGCGGGTGCTCAGGGCCTTCATGGCGGCGAAGGCCGCCAGGCCCAGCTCGGTCAGCGCCGCTTCGGAACCCCCGGTGAGCATCACGTCCATGCCGCCGCGGCGGATGGCGTCGAAAGCATCGCCCATGGCGTGGCCGGCCGACGCGCAGGCCGTGGCGACGGCGGTGTTGATGCCCTGGAAGTTGAACTCGATCGAGACGTGCCCGGAGCCGGCGTTGGCCATGAGCTTCGGGATGGTGAAAGCCGACACGCGGCCCGGCCCCCGCGCCAGCATGCGCTTGTGCTGCTGCTCCAGCTCATACAGCCCGCCGATGCCGCTGCCCAGGATCACGCCGGACCTGGTCGGCTCGAACCCGCCGTCGAGCAGCCCGGAATCGGCCATGGCCATCTTGGCCGCGGCGAAGGCGAACTGCGCGAAGCGGTCCATGCGCTTGATGGAGCGGTGTTCGATGAAGTCGCCCGGCTCGAAATCGCTGCATTCGCCGCCCATCTGCGAATCGAACGCGGCCGGGTCGAACCGCTCGATGCGGGCGATGCCCGAGCGACCGGCGACCAGAGCATCCCAGAACTGGGCCACCGAGGCGCCTAGAGGGGTTACGGCGCCCAACCCGGTTACAACAACGCGACGATCGTTCATCTGATTATGGACCCGGTCGCCGGACTCTAGTTCTTGTCGAGATGCTCTTTGATATAGTCGATGGCCATCCCGACCGTCTGGATCTTCTCGGCCTCTTCGTCAGGAATGTTGATCTCGAACTCTTCCTCGAACTCCATCACCAGCTCGACGGTGTCGAGCGAGTCGGCGTTGAGGTCGTTGACGAACGAGGTGTCCCGAGTGATCTCGTCCTCGGAAACGCCCATCTGCTCAGCGACGATCTTCTTGACCTTGCTTTCGATTTCAGCGATTTCAGGCACGTGCCAT
>CAZRSM010000450.1:0-1774 GCA_964602755.1 uncultured Planctomycetales bacterium | reverse complement strand
GAGCCACTCAGCGATGAGTGCGTGGTACTTCTGCTGCGCCTCGGGCGAGACGTGCCGGCCGAGGTAGAAGCGTCGCCCGGACAGCTCGACGTACGCCTGGGCGGTGGCCTTGTGGATGCGAAACTTTGGCAGCTTCTGGCGATTCGCGGCGTTCACGGCCGTGCTCCTCAGCAAGCCCGGGTAGGCTACCCGGTTTTTGCCTTGGGTTACGGCCGCACCGCCGTGTGGGCGGGTCTTCGTAACTCACGAAGTCAGCGGACGTTATGTCGAATAGCGGGGGCAGGACTCGAACCTGCGACCTCCGGGTTATGAGCCCGACGAGCTACCAACTGCTCTACCCCGCAGTCGTATGTATCTTTTATTCACAACCAACCAGCTTGTCAAGTATGGCGGTCTGACCCCGGCCTCAGGTGGGTGACGCAGCCTTCGCCGGCGCGCCTGCTGACGGCGGACGCGCGAGCGACACCTCGGCACCACGCCGCCAGAGTTCGGGTTTGCTGGCCGCCGCCGGGACCGCTCGTTGGGGAATGAGCGCCAGTTCAGCAGGCAGGCCGCAAGCGGTTTTGGTTGGAGGCCAGCCGCGCTTCGGTTTCGCACGGAGGCCAGTCGCGCTTCGGTTTCGCACGGAGGCCAGCCGCGCTTCGGTCTCGCACGGAGGCCAGCCGCGCTCGTCCGGCCGGCGGGCCGGGGGCGGACACCGGGCGGTCGGGGGCGACTGCCCTCCGGCGTCGCAGGGAGGGCGGCCGGACCGGAGGTTGCGGAGCAGCCTCGGTGGCCGGGGCCGCGGCGGCCGTGTGCCGCACCGTCTTGCTGGCGTACCCCCCCGCACCGTTTTGCTGGCGTACGCCCCGCATCGGCGGCGCCTGGCGCACGCGGGCAGAAAAACTGCCCCGGAGCGGCTATCCTGTCGGTCGGTTTTCTCGAGATTTCTGTGAATAGCGTGGACGACTCGCACGTCGACAATTCGGAGCTGCGCCTGGTCGAGTCGGCGGCCGGGGGCGATCGCGAGGCCCAGCGGGAGCTGTTCGAGCAGCACCGCGACGTGGCCTTTGCGGCCGCCGTCCGCATCGTGGGCAACCACCACGACGCCCTCGACGTGGTGCAGGACGCATTTATCAAGGCGTTCGCGCGGCTGAGCGGCTTCCGTCGTGGAGCCAGCTTCCGCACCTGGCTGCTGCGGATCGTTACCAACCAGGCCCTCGACCTGCTGCGCAGCCGCAAGGTGCGCCTGGCGATGTCGCTCGACGCTGGCGACGAGGACGATCGTCCGATAACCATGGCCGACGGCCGTATGCCGCCGGTCGGGCAAAAGCTTGAACAGCAGGAGGTTGCCGATCGTCTATCCAATGCGCTCGAGAGCTTGCCGGCCGAGCAGCGGGCGGTGTTCGCCCTGTATGCAACCGGCGAGCTGACTTACGGCGAGATCGCCGAGGCGCTGGGCATACCGATCGGCACGGTCATGAGCCGACTGTATCACGCCCGGCGTCGGCTGCACGAGCTGCTGGCCGACCTGGCGCCGGCCGACGCGAAGGAACGCACGCAATGAACGGATCGCAGGCTGACAATCAGCGGCTGCTCGAACTGGTCGCGCGCGGGCGGCTCGACGACCTGACGCCCGAGCAGGTCGAGGAGCTGGCGGCGGCGCTGGATGCCGACCAGGCGGCCGCCTCCGAGCTGGCCGATGTGGTGCCGCCGGCGGATTCGCAGCTTTGCCAGCCTCCGCCGATGCCCGACGCGGGGCAGTGGGAGCGGGTCTGGTCGGCGATCGAGTCGG
>CAZRSM010000449.1:0-3853 GCA_964602755.1 uncultured Planctomycetales bacterium | reverse complement strand
AGTTAAGAATGCAAAGTTACAGGTTCATAGTGCAAAGTTGGAAGTTCAGAGTGCAAAGTCAAAAGTTCAAGCTGCGAGCGGCGCTGCTGCGGCGAGGGTCCTGCTGCCTCTCGATTCCTGCGACACGGGGCGAGTGATCATCGTATTCGCGCCGTGCCCGCCTTCTGAGCGGAAAGCAGCGGGTTTGCCGGCCCGGCGCGCCGTCGAATGCTCGCCTGGCCTCTTTCGAGAGAGGTTACGCGGCAGCTCCTACGACACCTGGCTGCCGGCCGGCAAGGGACGGTCGAGCGTGAGCAAAGCCAGCTCCTGGTGGCCCTCGGTCGAGGCCGCCAGCAACATGCCCTGGCTCTCGAGCCCGCGCATCTTGCGCGGCAGCAGGTTGGCGACCACCACGATCTGCTTGCCGACCAGCTCGGCCGGCTCGTAGTACCCCTTGATGCCGGCGATGATCTGGCGCTGCTCGCTGCCCAGGTCGACCTTGAGCACCAGCAGCTTGTCGGCGTTGGGGTGGTCTTCGGCCTGGGTGATGGTGGCCACGCGCAGGTCGAGCCTGGAAAAGTCGTCGAACGTGACGTACTGGGGACTGTCGGCCATGGTCTCATCTCCATGATTGCTTGTACTGCTGCCCGAGCAGCCGCGTGCGGATGAAGTCCTCGTACTCGCGCCCCGCGGCCTCGAGTTCGTCGGTGATGAACGCCCGGAACACCAGTGTGCCGAAATCGCTGGCGCCGTCGCGGCTGCGTACGCCCGCGGCGCGGGCATGCGGACGCAGGTCTTCGCTGCCGGCGGTACTCAGCAGACGCTGGAAGTCGGCCGCGTAGCGGCCCTCGCCACTTTCCTGCAAAAACAGCATCAAGGCCCACACCTGGGCGTAGTAGGTGCCGATGCGCCGCGTCGGCCCGCCCACCACGTGCCCGGCGTTCATCGCCAGCAGCTCGTCCAGCGGGATCAGCTCGTCGCGCATGAAGGCCTGGGCCAGGGCGTTGCGCCGCGCGGGGTTGTACCAGGGGTCGAACTCTCGCAGGCCGGTGCTGCTCCAGCGCTGGCCTTCGCACAGCGTGGCCAGTCCTTCGTTGAGCCACGCCGGCAGCGGCCGGCCGATGCAGTCGTGTACGTACTGGTGGAAGCCCTCGTGTGTCAGCAACGGGAACGTCACCGCGTGCGAGACGTACTGGATCACCGCCACGCCGCCCTCCGTGTAGCCGCCCTGACGCACCTTCAGCAGCGTCGCCGCCCGCGCGCCGGCCAGCCGCCGCGTGAAGGCCGCCCATTCGTCACGCCGGGCGAACAGGTAGACGCGCATCGGCTGCGACGGTGGCTCGGCGGTGGGGATCAGTTGCCGGTAGTAGAGATACGCCGTCTCCAGCACCTGCGGGATGGCATCGAGCAGCACCGGGTCGTCGATGGTGGTGCGCACGTCGTAATGCCCGGTCAGCAGCCGGTGGCCCGACCGATCGGCCAGTTGCCAGGGCTCGCGCTGGCAGGACACCTCCTGCAGGGCTGTCAGGCCACGACGTTGGCCGTCGGCCGCGCAGCCCGCCAGCATGGCCAGCGCCGCCGAGCACACTATCGCTGCACTTGCAATCCGCATCTCACCTGATCTCCACACGCCCCCGTCCCCGCCGGATGCGCCCGATCACGTATGGCTGAGCGCCGGCCCGCTCGAGCAGGCGCATCATCACGCCGGTCGACCGCGGCCGGCACACCAGTACGAATCCGATACCCATGTTGAACACGCGGTACATCTCCTCCTCGGCCACCCCGTGGTGCTCGATCAGCCCGAAGATCGGCGGGATCGGCCAGCTGCCGCGGTCGATGACGGCGTCGCAGTCGCGCGGCAGGACGCGCGGCAGGTTGCCCGGCAGCCCGCCGCCGGTGATGTGCGCCAGGGCCGTTACGGGCGGTCGCCGGCGATAGTGGCCCAGAGCCTTGAGCACCGGCGCGACGTAGATGCGCGTCGGCTCGAGCAGGACGTCCGCCAGAGGCTTCTGGAAGCCTGCCGGCGGGCGGTCGAGCCGCAAACCGGCCTGCCGCACGATGCGCCGCACCAGCGAGTAGCCGTTGGAGTGCAGGCCGCTGGAGGCCAGGCCGATGATTGTCTGCCCCGGGCGCAGGCGGCGGGGATCGGGCAGCCGGTTGCGTTCGGCCAGCCCCACGGCGAAGCCCGCCAGGTCGAAATGCCCGCGGCGGTAGAGGTCGGGCATCTCGGCCGTTTCGCCGCCCAGCAGGGCGCAGCCGGCCTGCCGGCAACCCTCGGCCACGCCGCCCACCAGCTCGGCCACCTGTCGGGGATCGAGCCGGGGAACGGCCACGTAATCGAGGAAGAACAGCGGCCGCGCCGCGCAGGTCAGCACGTCGTTGACGCTCATGGCCACCAGGTCGATACCCACGGTGTCGTAGCGGCCGGCGGCGGCCGCGATCAGCACCTTGCTGCCCACGCCGTCGGTGCTGGCTACCAGCACCGGATCGGCCGGCGGGCCGGCCAGCAGCCCGGATTCGTGGTTGAGCCGGAACAGCCCCGCGAAGGCTCCGTGCGAGCGCATCACCTGCGGCCCGTAGGTGCGGCGAACCAGCGGGCCGATCAGCCTGACCAGCGCCTCGGCGGCTTCGAGGTCCACGCCGGCCTGTCGGTATGTGTGCTGCCTGTGCCTGCTCATGACGGCGCCCATTGATACCCGAAAACCGGCCGGCTCACCACCGGCGGCGGCGCGCCGTCAGGCGGCGGTTGGCTGCCCGCGGGCAGTCCGCGTCAGGCGTCGATCGGCGGATAGGGGGGCTCGTCGGGCCGCGGCAAACGCTGCTCGACCGGCGGCAGGGGCGGGCCGCCGCGCTGCGGGCGGTCGAGGTAGTAATACGCCGTCGAGCTGTAATCGTTGCTGAGCTTGTTGGCGTGCCCGTGCTCGATGGTCACCCGGATCGACTTGCGGAAGCGGATAGGGTCTTCGATGTGGTAGCGGTAGACCGACTGTTTGCCCTTGTAGGGCCAGGCGGCGGTGCCGTTGTAGAGCAGGATGCCGTGGTAGGGAGCCTGGTACTCCTGCCGCGGACCGAAGGCGCAGTTGTACCAGTCTTCGGTGCCGGTACCGTGCAGCGACGGTGGCCACGGTTCGCCGTCGATGAAGATCATGTCGTCGCCTTCGCCGAACCAGTCGTTCTTCTGGCGGCAGAAGACGTCGATGTCGAGGTGCGCGCCGCAATAGATGCCGTTGCCCTCGGTTTCGAGTATGACGTAGTTGTCGTCGCCGGTGGTGTTGAGACTGCGCGGATCGCCGCCGAACCACAGCTTCTCCATCCACTCGCGGCGCCGCTGCGGGTCCTTGACGATCAGGTGGTCGTACTCCTCACCCCAGCCGCAGGTGGGGTTCTCGCGGCGCCACTGGGTGTGGAAGTAGCACTGATCGGCCAGGGCGTGCGGCGAGTCGTAGGCCTCGTAGTCGATGTAGAAGTAGAGCGGAAAGCGCAGCTCGCCCTCGTTGACGACCTCGATCCGCGCCCCGCTGCGAAACGGCATCGGCCAGTAGCTGTTGAACGCCAGGCCGTCCTGCGGGCTCATCTGCAACACGGCGGTGACGAAGTTCTTGCGCCGGGCGTGTCCCAGGCCGAAGAAGTCGCCGATGGGGCATTCGACGCTGGGCTGGTCGCAGTCGTCCCAATAGCAGCGCAGCACTACGCGGCGCAGGTGGTCGTCGCGCCCTTCGAAGTTCATGGTCATCCAGATGTGCCGGATGACGCCGGGGCCTTCGATGCGCGCGATGGCGCGGGTCTCGCCGGGTTCGATGTCCCACCAGTCGTGGTTGCCGCCGGTGGTGTCGTAGCTGCTGATACGTTTGCTGTGGTAGTCGCGCCGGACGGG
>CAZRSM010000448.1:0-4656 GCA_964602755.1 uncultured Planctomycetales bacterium | reverse complement strand
GACGAGCGGGCCGGCTTCAAGTTCAAGGACGCCGACCTGGTGGGCATCCCGCTGCGGGTGATCGTGGGCAAGAAGAGCCTGGCCGACGGCGTGGTCGAGGTCTGCCACCGGCGCGACGACGTCAAGCAGCGCGTCAGGCCCGCCGAGGCGGTCGAGTTCGTCATCAGGGCCGTGGCCGACGAGCTGGACGCCCTGCGCCGCGCCGGCCAGACTTAACGGCGTTTGAACTGCCGCTCGAGGTCGCGCAGCGTGAGCTGCAGCGTGGTGGGCCGGCCGTGGGGGCAGTGGCTGGAACGCTCGGCCAGCTCGCGGCAGCGCAGCAGCGCGGCGATCTCCTCGTCGCTCAGCGGGTCGCCGGCCTTGACCGCCGCCTTGCAGGCCATCATGTCCAGCAGCTCGTGGATCAGCGTCTCGGTGCCGGGTCGGCTGCCGGCTTCGCTGAGTGTGTCCAGCAGATCGCGGACGAAGCGCTGGGCGTCCGTGCGGCTCAGCAGCGTCGGGAAGGCGTGCAGCGTCACCGTCTGCGGCCCCGAGGGCGTCAGCTCGATGCCCAGCCGCCCCAGCAGCTCGGCGTGCGTCTCCAGTACTTCCAGTCGATCGGGCGGCACCCGCACCGTTTCGGGAATCAAGAGCCGCTGCGACTGCAGCGGGCGCTCGGCGAGCCGGCGCCGAAACTGCTCGTAGAGCACGCGCTCGTGCAACGCGTGCTGGTCGATGATCATCAGGCCGTCGGCGGTCTCGACCACGATGTAGGCATTGTGAATCTGCAACGCCCGCGGGCGCCTCTGGCCGGCGGGCGGCGGCGGCTGATGCTGCGCAGCGGATCCTGCGCTCCCCTCGTGGTCCCCGCTGGAAGGGCCGGCGGCCGACAGATCACCCGGCGCGGCCGCGCCGCCCGCGGCGGCAGCGTCGCCCGGCGAAACAGGGCCGCCTGCCGGAGCCTGTCCGCTGGTCGGCGCCGGCCGGGCCGGCGGCGTCTGAGGCCCGGTGTCGGCAGGACGGCCGGGCCAGCGGCCCGGGTCGGGCGGTGCGGCCGGGGCCTTGCGGAAGAAGTCGACCAGCGCCTGGCGGACACGCTGCTGGTGGTCGTCGGCGGCGCGCGAGGTATCCAGACCGTGGTCGAGGTTGGTCGCCAGGAAGCGCTCGCGCAACGCCGCCAGCACCAGCGAGTGCACCCGGTTCGAGTCGCGCCAGCGCAGCTCGATCTTGGTCGGATGCACGTTCACGTCCACCAGCGCCGGCTCGACCGTGATGAACAGAAAGACCACCGGGAAGCGGTTGGCGTCGATCAGGCCGCGGTAGGCTTCGCGGATGGCATGCGAGACGAACCGGTCGCGCACGTAGCGACCGTTGACGAACACGTATTCCCACTTGGTCGAGCCGCGGCTCTCGGCCGGCGGCGCTGCCCAGCCGCGGACCGCCAGGTCGTCGTCGCTCCGCTCGACTTCCAGCAGCACCTCGGCCAGCTCGGGGCCGTAGAAGTCGGCGATCCGCCGGCGCGGGTCGTCGGTGGCCGGGAGGCGGTGCACCAGTCGTTTGCCGTGCCGCAGACTCAGGGCCACCTGGGGGTTGCCCAGCGCGATGCGGGCGAACTGTTCGGTGATGTGGCCCATTTCGGTCTGCGGCGTCTTGAGGAACTTGCGCCGGGCCGGCACGCAGTAGAAAAGGTCGCGCACCGACACCGTCGTGCCGACCGGGGCCGCGCACGGTACGGGCGAGCTCACCCGCCCCGCCTCGACCGTGATCCGGTGGGCCACGTCGTGCTCGGGCGGGCGCGAGACGATCTCCAGCCGCGCCACCGAGCCGATACTCGGCAGGGCCTCGCCGCGGAACCCCATCGTGCGGATGTTGAACAGGTCGTCGTCGCTGCGGATCTTGCTGGTGGCGTGCGGAAGTACGCAGCGGGCCAGGTCGTCGGCGTCCATGCCGCAGCCGTCGTCGCCGACCTGGATCAGCTCCCGCCCGCCGTCGAGCACGGTCACGTTGATCCGCCGCGCGCCGGCATCGAGCGCGTTCTCGATCAGCTCCTTGACCACGCTGGCGGGCCGTTCGACGCACTCGCCGGCGGCGATGCGGTTGACCAGGTCGGCTGGCAGGATGGTAATGCGGCCCACGGGGCGTTTCTCCACACGGCGCGTCACGGGCCGAAGGCGGCCTGCAACGCCAGCAGCGAATAGGCGGTGGTCAATGCCGGGATGCCCTCCATCCAGCGGTCTTCGTCGTTGACCCAGCTGCCGTCGGACTTCTGGAGCTGGCCCAGCTTGACGACCAGCTCGTGCCGCCAGTCGTGCCTGCGGCCGGCGCTGTCGGTGATCACGTCCGCGCCCCAGGCGTCCAGCGCCCGGGCGAACACGTGATAGTAGTAGAACAACCCCTGCCTGCTCTGCCGGCCGGGCATGTTGGGGTTGGCATCCAGCGTCCAGTTGCGCCTGATCCAGTCGAAGGCCGCTTTGACCCGCGGGTCGTCCTTCGACAGGCCGCAGTAGAGCATGCTCTTGAGGCCGGCGTAGGTCATCGAACCATAGCAGCGCAGCTCCTCGCGGCCGTCGAAGCTGCACTTGCCGGCCTTCGATTCGCCGCCGTTGGCCGGGCTGTAGATGAAGCCGCCCTGCGTCGAGCCCCGCGCGAACGGCTGGTCGTTGGATTCGCCCAGCATCTGGCAGCGCTTGATGAACAGCAGCGCTTTGCGATAGGTCGGGTCGTCGGCGGGCAGGCCGCTGTCGCGGAGCGCCTCGAGCATCATCTGCGTATTGGACAGGTCGGGCCGCTTGTGCCGGCCGTAGCCGGCGCCGCCGTACCAGACATCGTCGGGGTGCTTGCCCTCGCCCTCGTCCCATTGCAGGCCCTGCAGGAAGGCCCGGGCCTTGCGGACGTGCTCGGCGTATGCCGGGTCGCGCAAGGCGGCGAGCATCGAAAGCGCCACCGAGGTCTCGTAGTTCTTTATCAGCCCGTCGGGGCCGTAGATGCCGCCGTCCGGCCGCTGGAAGCTCAGCACGAACCTGACGCCGCGCCTGACGGCCGGATGACGCGGGCCGATGCCGGGAGTCCGGGCCAGGGCCTTGACGACCAGGGCGCTGATGCCGGGGCCGGTCTGCGACGCCCAGCCGCCGTCGTCCTGCTGGGCCTTGAGCAGAAAGGCGGCCCCGCGTCTGATCATCAGTTCGGCTTCGATGCGGTCCTGAACGCGGCTCATTTCGCCCGCTGCGCGCTCGAGCTGCTGGCGGCGCTGCTCGGGCGAGACGGGCTGGCTCTCGGCCGGCTGGGCCTGCGCCGCCCACGTCAGACCGACGCCGACCAGCAGCGCCACGGCCACGGTCGCGGCTGGGGTTCTGGACGCCGGCAGCGCGTGCTCGTCGCGGCCTGACGGCTGCCGTTGGCGACCGGAACCTGCGAGCGGGGCGAATCGAACACAGCGTCGTTGGTGGGCGGTGCCCACGCTGACTTCAGCAGCCCGGGGCATGGTTTCTCCTTGCCACGTCATGTCGCTTGGAACGTGATTATACGCCGTCGCCGACCGCCGGGCGCCGGGTGAGTCCGTGCCACACTTCGCGCGGCTCGACCAGCTCGACCGCGGCGCCCAGCACGCGCCGCCACTGCTGGTCCGTGATCGGCCGCGGCAAAGTCAGCAGGCTGCACACGAACGCGGCCACCGTCGGCAGCGTGTCGAACGCGGCGAAACGCGGCAGGAAGCGGCGGGTGATGAAAGCGTCGATCTCGCGGGCCAGACCCGGCGTGGCCACGCCCGCCAGCGCGCCCACCTGCGTCTGGGCCTGTCGTGATTCGCACCGGCTGAGCTGGTCGTAGAACTCCTCGGCGCAGTGCGGCAGCGTGCGGGCCAGGTGGTGGTCGAGGGCCAGCTCGATCGCCAGATGGGCGGCGAAGTCGGCCAGCAGCCCGGGCGTCTGGTGGTCGAGCAGGCCGCGCAGTTGCCCCAGCCAGCGGTTGAAGCACGGCAAAGCGTGGAAGCGCGCGTCGGTGGCCACGTGGTTGAGCAGCCCGGCGCGCAACTGGCGCCCTGTGGCGTCTGCGGGCCGCGCCTGGCGCACCCGGCGCCAGCGCAGACGTCGGCGGCGCGAATAGCGCGGCCACAGGTCGGGCAGCGCCACGCCGAGCACGAAGTACGGCTCGGGCGCCCGGCGACGCACGTGGTGGTTGTAGACGTAGTGACCGAGGTAGTTCATGGTCGGCGTCAGCGGCGCCGATCCTGGTCGGCGTTGTAGGCCTTCTGCATGCTGCGCCACTCGTCGGGCGTGACCAGGTCGCCGCTCCAGATGAAGCCGACCGCGCCTTTGAGCGTCATCATGCGCGCGTAGCTGTCTTTTTCGCCGAAGACCAGCAGGTGGGTGCCGGCGGGCAGGAAGCCGTCGGGCGGCTCGAGCTGGTGCGGTCCGTTGCGGTAGTAGGGGGCTTCCTGCCTGACGACGCGCAGGCAGCCGCCGGCGACTGACAGCACCAGCAGCGCTGCGGCAAGCAGACTTACTTGGACGGTGGCTCTGGTGCTCATGGGGGCACCATTCTAGGTCTTCTACACGGCGGCGCCCAACCGGGCCTTGAGAAAAAAGGCCCAGGCCGCTGGGCGGTTTGGCGCAGGCTCGTCGGCATTCATATAAGGCCGGCGATACATGTTATCTCGCCCGGGGCTCGACGCCGCGCCAA
>CAZRSM010000447.1:0-6211 GCA_964602755.1 uncultured Planctomycetales bacterium | reverse complement strand
GATCGACCAGCCGGTCGAGCAGATAGCGGTCGTGCGAGATGATCGCCGCCCCGCCGTGGTGCCCCGCCAGGAACTTCTCGAGCCAGCGGACGGCATCGATGTCGAGGTGGTTGGTCGGCTCGTCGAGCAGCAGGTAGCGCGAGTCCTGCAGGAGCAGCCTGGCCAGGGCCGCCCGGCAGCGCTGCCCGCCCGACAGGGCGCTCATCGGCAGCGAGCGGTCGGCCTCCGAGAACCCCAGCCCGCCCAGGATCTCACCGAGCCGGTGCTCATAGTCGTATCCGCCGGCGGCCACGAAGCGGGCGTTGGCGTCGTCGTAAAGCTTCATCAGCCGTTCGAGCCGGCCCGGGTCGCGTTCGTCCGCCATCTGCTGCGAGATGTGTTCGAGCTTGCGCTCCAGCGCCAGCACGTCGGCGAACACGCTGAGCACTTCGTCGTGCAGGCTCTTGTCCAGCGCGATCTGCGGCTCCTGCGGCAGATAGCCCACGTCCATGCCGCGCGAGCGCGTGACCGTGCCGTACTCGGGGGCCAGCTCGCCGGTGATCAGGCGAAACAGCGTGGTCTTACCGGCCCCGTTGGGTCCGACGATGCCGACGATTTCGCCCGAGTGCAGCTCGGCCGAGACGTTGTCCAGCACCACCTGCCCGCCGAACTGCACGGTCACGTTCTGGATGCTGATGCTGCCCATGGTTGGCTAACTTTAGCGCCCGCGGCCCGCGGGGAAAAGGCGGCGACCGCCGCCGGCCCGGCGTCCGCCGCTGGCCGAGGGCCGATCCGGCCCGTACACTTGGGGTGCCATGGACGCGCAAGAGGCCATCGCACAAGCCGCGGCATTGCTGCTGGCCGCCCGCTCGGTGTGCGTTTCCAGCGGAGCGGGCATGTCAGCGGAGTCGGGCGTGCCCACGTTCCGCGACGACTCGGGCTACTGGTCGAAGTTCAACCCCGCCGAGCTGGCCACCCCGGAGGCCTTCGCCCGCGACCCGCTGAAGGTCTGGGAGTGGTACCGCGAGCGTCGCCGGGCGCTGGCCGCTATCGCGCCGCACGCCGGACACCGCGTGCTGGCCGAGTGGGAGCAGCACGTGCCCGATTTCGTGGTGGTCACGCAGAATGTCGACGGGCTGCACCACGCCGCCGGCTCGCAGAACGTGATCGAGCTGCACGGCCGGCTCGACGTGGTGCGCTGCACGGCCTGCGAGTACGAGTCGCAGGGACTCGACGACCTCGGCCCCGACCCGCGCTGCCCGCGCTGCCAGGCCCGCCTGCGGCCCGGCGTGGTCTGGTTCGGCGAAATGCTGCCGCCCGGGGCGCTCGAAGCGGCCTTCGAGGCCGCCCGGCGCTGCGACGTGATGCTGGTGATCGGCACCAGCGGCGTGGTCCAGCCGGCAGCGTCACTGGGCGAGACCGCCAAGATGCACGGCGCCCGGCTGGTCGAGATCAACCCCAACCCCACGCCCATATCCAGCCTGGCCGACGTCTGCATCCGCCAGGGCTGCAAAGACGCGCTTACCGCCATCGACGCCCAGTGGCGCCGCCAGGGCAGTTGAGCCGGCCATCGACTATCAGCCGCCGGCATCGAAGAACGTAAGCTGGTTGCGTTCGAAAATGCTCTTTTCGAAGTCGGCGTCGATGGGAATCGGATACTCGCCGCTGAAGCAGGCCGTACAGTAGTTCCCGCTGCAGCCCTGCACACACGACAGCATGCCCTCGAGCGACAGGTACGCCAGCGAATCGACCCCCAGAAAGCGGCGGATGTCTTCGATCTCCCGTTCGCTGGCGATCAGCTCCTCGCGCCGCGGAAAGTCGATGCCGTAGTAACACGGATGACGGATGGGCGGGCTGGCGACCCGCAGGTGAATCTCCTTGGCGCCCGCGTCGCGCAGCGACTGCATCTTGCCGCGCGTGGTCGTGCCGCGCACCACCGAGTCCTCGACCACCACCAGCCGTTTGCCGCTCACACTGGCGCGAATCGGGTTGAGCTTGAGCCGCACCGTCAGGTCGCGGATCGGCTGGGTGGGCTGGATGAATGAGCGGCCCACGTAGTGGTTGGTCGTGAAACCCCGGCCCAGCGGTATGCCGGATTGCTCGTGATAACCCAGCGCCGCGCAGCGGGCGCAGTTGGGCACAGGGATCACCAGGTCCGCTTCGGCCGGGGCTTCGCGCGCCAGGGCCGCCCCCATCGCCCGCCGGGCCAGGTGCACGCTCTGCCCGAAGACCTGGCTCGACGGATCGGCGAAGTAGATCAGCTCGAAAATACAGGCCGCCGGCTCGATCGACTCGCGCGCCACGAAACGCCTCGCGCTGATTCCCGCGGCGCTCAGCGTGACGATCTCGCCCGGCTCCACATCGCGCTCGTAGGTGGCGTTGACCAGATCGAAGGCGCAGGTCTCGCTGGCCACCATCCAGGCGTCATCGAGCCGCCCCAGGCACAGCGGGCGGTTGCCGGTCGGGTCGCGAGCGGCCTCGATGCGGTCGGGATAGAGCAGCAGCAGGCAGAACGAGCCGCTCAGCCGCCGCAGCACGGCCGCGAACGGATCGCCCTGTTGGCGAAACTCCAGATCGGCCAGCATGTGCAGGATCACTTCGGTATCCGACGTGGTGGTGAAGATGCGGCCGCGGCGTTCGTAGTCGCGGCGCAGGGCGACGGCGTTGACCAGGTTGCCGTTGTGACAGACCGCCGCCTGTCCCATCGCGGCACTGACCAGCAGCGGCTGGGCGTTGGACGGATTGCACGAACCGGTGGTCGAGTAGCGCACATGGCCGATGGCCGCGTGGCCGCGCAGCTCGGACAGATCGGGCGGACGGATGGCGTCGGTGACCAGGCCCATGCCGGCGCGGCGCATGATGGTCTCGCCGTCGGCGCAGCAGATGCCCGCCGATTCCTGACCGCGGTGTTGTTGGGCGTACAGGCCCAGGTAGGTCAACTGGGCCGCGTCGGGATGGTTGATGATGCCGAACAGACCACAGTGGTGATGCACCGACGACACCGGCTGTCTCTCTCAAGGTTGCGCTGCCACGATCCCCGTCGAAACCGCCATGATAATCAGCCCGCCGCCCGCTCGCCATTGACCGCGCGGCCGCTGGCTGGATAATGGCATCGCAACCGGGCGTGGTTCGCCCGGTCGGCCCGCAGGTGCGGCCGGCCGCTCACCGCAGGTTGCATCCACGGCTGCGGCCGCCGCCGGGCCCGTGTAAGCGAGACAACCATCAGCGTGCGACTACCCTGGCACATTTCGACCACCTCGCGCCGCGCGGCGAGCGTCCGCGCCGGCCGCTCGGCGGCACTGCTGCTGTTGCTGCTGGCACCGGGCCCGGCCGGTGCCCAGTACGAGCCGGACGACGAGCCGCTGCTGCCGATCATGGTCGAGAACCAGGACGTCGTCATGCGCGGCCGCTTCGTCCGCCAGTGGCGCGAGCCCGACGGCACGCTGGTACTGATGTACAACGGCGACTTCCAGCTCGACATCGGGCGGCGCCATCTCCAGGCCGACGACGCCGTGGTCTGGATCCGCATCGACCAGCCCGACCGGCGGCAGGACCGCATCTTCGATCTGACGGTCTATCTCTCCGGCGACGCCGAGGTCCGCGAACCCGGCGGCACCACGACCACCGACGAGGTGCTGCTGGTGACCGACCTGCGTACCGGCGGGCAGGTCATCAAGTACCACGACGCCCACTCACCCGAGCCGGCCCGCGACGACCCGCTCTACCAGCACGCCCTGCTGGCGCGCCGGCGCTACGAGGCCGGCCGCCAGCCCACGACTCAGCCGCTGCCCGAACCGACCACCCAGCCGCGCGCCCCCGCCGCCGCGCCGGCGGTCCGCAAGCCGCGCGGCGTCATCCGCTACCAGTTCGGTCACGTCGAGGCCGCTGAAACGCCCGACGGCCGCATCGTGCAGGTCGTCACCCGGGGTATCTACCTCTCGCGCAGCGGCGCGGTCGACTCGCCGGTGCTCGAAATCCGCGCCGACAACGGCGTGGTCTTCATGGGCCCCAAGACGCGCGGCCTGGTCGATCAGCCACCACCGGCCGAGCTGCTCGAACAGCCTGGCGAGCCGCGTCTTCCCGGCGGCGAACCCGAACCGCAACCGCTGGTGCCCCGGACCGCGCCGGGCAAGCGCCCCGGCGGCCGCTCGCCGTGGCAGCTCAGCGCCGGCGGTATCGAGCAGACCGTCGAGGGCGTGTATCTGGAAGGCGACGTGGTGCTCTCGCTGGGACCGCGTTTCGTGCGGGCCAACCGCCTCTACTACGACTTCGCCACCGACCGCGCCCTGGTGCTCGACGCGGTCTTCCGCACCGACATTCCCGAGCGCGGCATCCCGCTCTACGTGCGGGCCGACGAGATCCGACAGCTCTCGGCGCGCGAGTTCGCCGCCAAACGGGCCCGCGTCAGCACCAGCGAGTTCTACACGCCGCACTACCACCTGGGCGTCGAGGAGGTCATCCTCTACGACCGCACGGCGTTCGACTCCCAGGGGCAGCCGGCCGGACCGGTCGCCGGCACGTACGAATTCCGCAACGCCACGCTCAACGTCGAGAACGTGCCCATCGCCTGGTGGCCCTACAGCAAGGGCGACTTTTCCAGCAGCGAGACCACCATCCGCCGCTTCCGCACCGGCTATCGCGACAAGCGCGGCTTCACGCTCGAGACGCAGTGGTACCTGTTCAACCTGCTGGGCATCTCGCCCCCCGACGGCACCGATGCCTCGCTGCGGCTCGACTTCTTCTCCAAGCGCGGGCCGGCCATCGGCATCGATTCCAAGTACGAGCAGGAAGACTTCTTCGGGCTGCTGCGCAGCTACTACATCCACGACGACGGTGAGGACAACCTCGGCCCGCTGCGCGACAACGAGCCCGACTCCGACAACCGCGGACGCTTCCTCTGGCGTCACCGCCACTATCTGCCCAACGACTGGGAGCTGACCTTCGAGCTGGCCTACGCCAGCGACCCCGGCTTCCTCGAAGAGTATGAAAAGTCCGAGTGGTTCGAGGAGAAACAGCAGGAAACCAGCTTCTACCTCAAGCGCGTGCGCGACACCGAGGCCATCACCCTGCTGGCCAACTGGCGCCTGCTCGACTTCGTCAACCAGACCGAGCACCTGCCCGACCTGACCTACCGCCGCATCGGCGACACCTGGTTCGACCCGCTGGTGCTCTACCACGAGTCGCGCATCGGCGCCGTGCGCCGCCGCATCGACGACCGCCACTTCGTCACGCAGCGCCAGTTCACCAACGACGGCGCCAGCGACGTGACCTTCCGCACCGGCCTGCGCGAGGAGGCCGAGCTGCCCATCAAGCTGCCCGGCCTGAACATCGTCCCCTTCGCCACCGGCCGGGCCGAGTACTGGGACGGACACCCCCGCTTCGGCGGCGGGCTGTGGCGTGGCTTCGGGCTCTACGGCGTCCGCGGGGCCGGCTACCTGGCGCGCACCTTCGACGACCTGCGCTCCGAGCTGTTCGATATCGACGGCATCCGCCACATCATCCAGCCGCACTTCATCGCCTGGTGGGCCCACAGCAACGCCCGCTCGAGCATCATCACGCCCTTCGACGAGGGCATCGAAACCATCGACGACTTCTACGGCGTGGGCTTCGGCGTGCGCCAGACCTGGCAGACCCATCGCGGCGGAGAGCGCCGTCGCACCGTCGACCTGCTCACGTTCAATCTCGAAGCCGGCTTCTTCGGCGACCGTCAGCCCGAAACGTCTGACGGCCATGTCAACTTCTACCGCCCCGAAGACAGCCGCACGCGTAACTACCTGGCCGGCGACCTGATCTATCACCTCAGCGATACCACCGCCCTGCTCTACGACTTCAATTACGACTTCGACGAAGACCGCTTCGACCGCAACAACGTCTCACTGGCCGTCGAGCGCTCGCCGCGGCTGGCGTACGTCTTCGGCTGGCGTCATGCCAGCGAAATCGACCTGGACCTGATGGGCGGCGGCTACAACTATCGCCTCAACGAAAAACACATCTCGGCTTTCCGCATCTGGTACGACGTCGATCGCGGCAAGCTGGGAGAAATGACCATCTCGTACATCCGCCGGCTGCCCCGCTGGTACTTCGCGGTCAACTTCGAGGTCGACGAGGTGTTCGACGACTACACCATCTCGATCTCGCTGTGGCCCGAGGGCATCCCCGAGTGGACGCTCGGCTCGCGACGCTTCACCGGCCTGAGCCGCAGCATGGCCATCAAGCCGTAGATTCGCCGTCG
>CAZRSM010000446.1:0-1967 GCA_964602755.1 uncultured Planctomycetales bacterium | reverse complement strand
CGCAGGTTGGCCAGGCAGACCGTGCCGCGCGCCTGCCGGCGGGCGGTGGTCAGCGCCGGCAGCAGCACGCTGATCAACAGGCCGATAATGGCCACCACCACGAGCAGTTCGATGAGCGTAAAGCCCGTTCCCACCCGGCCCGCTGGTACGAGTCTGTGCGCCACGCCGCGCCTCCCGCCTCCCGGCCCGCCTGCCGAGTGATCATTCTATTGCCCGCCCAGGCGCCGGCGGCGGAAAAATCTTGTTTGGTCCCCGCCGGCGTACTAGCATGAAATGATGCCCGGATGGTTACCCGGGCGAGCTCCAGGAGGGATCTCATGTCCTGTATCTCCGCTGCGCGGCGGCTGGCGCCGGTCGGCGCTATCTTCTTGTTTGCCATCACGTTGCATGCCTGGGCCCAGACGCCCGACGACTGCTTCTACGACGGTTGCGGCAAGGCCCGGGCCGCCGGGCGCCTCGCGGCGATCGAACAGCTCGACCCCGCGATGATCGACTTCGACCCGATCGGCATGGGGATCATGCGCGAGGCGTTCGATGACACCGACGTGCTGCACAACAACATCGACATCGAGATCTTCCCCGCCACCGCGGAGATCAGCGGCTCCAACACCTTCACCATTCAGAGCCTGGTCGACGGGTTGACCGAGTTCACCTTCCGGCTGCGGGAGAACTACACCATCACCGCCGCCGTCATCAACGGCTCGACGCCGGTGAGCGTCAGCCGCCTGAGCACCACCACCTGCCGGGCGACGCTGGATCGGGCCTATGACACCGGCGAGACCTTCACGCTGCAGATCAGCTTCAGCGGGCCGGCGGTCTCGCGCGGCTTCGGCTCGATCGAGTTCACCTCGCAGAACGGCGTCTATCTGGTACACACCCTCAGCGAGCCGTATTTCGCCTATACCTGGTGGCCCTGCAAGGACGGCGACTATGGCGAGCCGGGCGACAACGCCGACAAGGCCACGCTGGAGATAGCCGTCACGGCCCCCGACTACATGCGCACCGTCGCCAACGGCGTGCTGGTGGGCGTGGACACGCTGTCGGGCAACCGGGCGCGTTACCGCTGGGCCAGCGACTATCCGATAGCGACCTACCTGGTCGCCTTCTCATCGACCAACTACAACACCTGGACGGTCTACTACGACTACGGCAGCGGGACCATGCCGGTCGAATTCAACATCTATCCGGCCGACGACAACGCCACCAACCGCGCCGCGTGGGAAAAGTGCGTCCAGATGCTCGAGACCTTCGCTCCGCTGTACGGCCTTTATCCGTTCGTCGACGAAAAGTACGGCATGTACCAGTTCAGCTTCAGCGGCGGGATGGAACACCAGACCAACACCGGCCAGGGCGGTTTCTGGGAGTGGGTCACCGCCCACGAGCTGAGCCACCAGTGGTGGGGCGACGCCGTCACCTGCCGCACCTGGCACGACATCTGGCTCAACGAGGGCTTCGCCACCTACGGCGAAGCGCTGTGGGCCGAATTCAAGCCCGGCTCGGGCGGCCCCCCGGCCCTGCACAGCTACATGGACAACCGACGGCCCAGTGCGGTCGGCGACAGCGTCTACGTCTACGACACCACCGACATCAGCCGCATCTTCTCGAGCACCTACAGCTACCGCAAAGCGGGCTGGGTGCTGCACCAGTTGCGCCACGTGGTGGGCGACCAGACCTTCTTCGACATACTGGCCGAGTACCGGGCCACCTACGAAGGCTCGGCCGCCACGACCGACGATTTCGCGGCGGTCGCAGCGACCGTCTACGGCCAGGACCTGACCTGGTTCTTCGACGAGTGGATTTACGGCATCGGCGCTCCGGCCTACGAGTTCGGCTGGCAGACCGAACAGATCAACGGCCAGCACTATCTGCGGCTGTATATCGACCAGACGCAAAGCGCCTCGTACGGCACATTCACCATGCCGATCGACATCCGCGTCGACACCGCCGCCGGCAGCGAGACGCACGTG
>CAZRSM010000445.1:0-3779 GCA_964602755.1 uncultured Planctomycetales bacterium | reverse complement strand
TCGACCGCCGGGTGGTGCTTGAGCGCCTCGGCGGTCACCTTGATCCGCGGCAGCACGCGGTGCGTCGGCAGGATCAGCAGCCCCGGGTCTTCCATCGCGCAGAACACGCACAACACGAAGTTGGCCGGGTGCTCGGGCGGCAACTGGCCCTGCTGCTCGATCAGCCAGTCACGGTACATGCCCGCCGTGCCGTAACGATGGTGCCCGTCGGCGATATAGATGGCCTTGTCCGCCATCAACTGCTGCACGCGGCCGATCAGCTCGCCGTCGGCTATCGCCCACAGGCGGTTCTCGACCTGCTCCAGCGTGCCCACCGCCAGCGGCTCATCGTCGATGGCCTGTTCCAGCATGCCGGCCACCACGTTCTGCGCATCCTGGTACAGCCCGAAGATGGGGCTGAGGTTGGCCCGGGTGGCCCTGGTCAGCGCCAGGCGGTCTTCCTTGGGGCCGCCGAAGGTGCGCTCGTGTGGAAAGACGCTGCCGGTTCCGAACGGCTCGATCTTGAGCCGCGCGAAGAACATCTTGCGTACGTAGTCCACGCCGTCGTAGCGGTAGGCCTGGTGATAAACGTAGACGGCCGGCTGCCGGTCCTGCACCAGCGTGCCGTCGGCCAGCCACTTCCTCATCTGCTCGGCGGCCTGCTGGTAGACCTCGGCCGGCCCGGCGGACTTGGGCGGAATGAACGGCAGGTCGATCCTGACGAAGTTGCGCTCGTCCTGCGACAACAGCCGGTCCTTGTCGGCCTGATCGAGGATGTCGTAAGGCGGCGCCAGCAGCTTCGAGATATCACGGTCTTCCGGCGTCGTGCGATAGCGGATGCCTGGCAGCGGTTGAATGGTGCTCATGCGGTTTCCCCGGTCAGAGTATCGGTCTTTTCGCCCCTGATTGACGCGACACTTATGAGGACATAGCATTCCGAGCGGCGGGACCATGCGCCCGGACGTGCCGAGTGCGCGCGGCATGCAAGCATCGACTGACCCACGGAGGTTCCCGTAAAAATGCTCGCAAGAATCCTCAAAGCGCCGTTCCTTACGCTGATTATCGCCGTCGGCGTGTTCTCTATCATCTCCGTCGGCGGCTGTCCAGCCCCTCAGCAACCCCAGACACCCGCGACCTCCGAACCCAACCAGGGCACTACCACGCCCGATCAGGGTGGCGGGACCACCGGCGGCGACGACCGCCCCATCGAACAGCCCGGTCTGGGTGAGGAAACCAGCGACTCCGGCGACCAGTTTCCCGGCGAAGGTGGCGGCACCGGCGGCGATGGTGGCGGCTCGGGCCAGGAGCAGGCCGAGCTGGTACTCATCACCGTTTCCGAGCCGAGCAACCCCATGGCCGTCAGGCCCGGCGCCGTGGTCTCGGTCGAGTTCCGCTTGCTGGACGCCACCGGGGCCGTGACATCGACCGTCCTGGCCCTGTGGCGTGATGACGACGCCGACGGCAACCCCGACACCGACGCCGACGACAACCAGTTGCCGCCCGTGCTGACGCAGCCCATCTCCGCCTCGGTCGGCGACAACACCGTCAGCTTCGACACCAGCGTCACCACCGGACTGCTGACCAACGGCCTGGGCCGCTTCGTGATCGGCGTGCAGGCCACGACGTCGAGCAATGCCACCGTCTCGGGCCACAGCCCGGCCACGGTGACCATCGACTCGATCGAACCGACCAGCAGCTGGGTAAGTCCCGCCGACGACCAGCTCGTGACCCGCAACACCACCTGGACCATGGAGGTCCAGACTTCCGACAACGCCCCCCACACCGTCCGCATCCTGCTCGACCCCGACCAGAACCCCGAAAGTGGTAACGAGTTCGAGCTGATCGGCGCCACCGAGTTCCCCGCCGGCAGCGACACGCGCACGCTGAGTGCGTCGCTGGCCGGCTATCCGGCCGGCTTGTATTACTACTACGTGATCGTCTCCGACGGCATCGACCCCCCGCTGGGCTACTACGCCAAGAACACCGCCGCCATGCTCGTGCGGCTGCGCACCACGAACCGGCTGGTTGGCCAGTTCGACCTCGACACGCTCGAAGACAGCAGTGACGGTGCCATCCTCCAGGGCTTCGAATTCAACGACCTGGCCGGCAGCGCCATGACCGGACTGCCCGATGTCAACGGCGACGGCGGCAGCGAGCTGGTCATCGGCGCCCGCTACGGCAAGCCGTTCGTCATCAACGACCAGGGCGTCGGCTTCGGCGAAGCATACCTGATCTACAGCGGTTTCCGGCTGCGGGGCGTGACTTCGCTCAACGCCGTCGGCCGCGGCAACATCAGCGGCCTGGTCTTCCCCGGCATCCGCTTCAAGATGAACGAGATCTGGAGCGAGGGCCTTTCCGACCTGACCTACGTACCCGACATGGACGGCGACGGCCTTCCGGAGCTGGTCTTCGGCTTCTCGCGCGTCGAGTCGCTCAGCCTGGCATCCGCGGCGGCCGCCAACGGGGTGCCGTTCCAGCATCCCGAGCTGGTGGCCGACCTCGCCGGAATGGGCTCGCTGGAATACGACGCCATCGACTACTCCAGCGGCAACTGGTCGGCCGGCGTGGCCCAGTTCACGCGCGGCGGCATCGTCATCGTATCCAGTCACAACGACATGCTGCGCGACCCCACCCAGCTCAACCGCAAGGACAATCGTGTCCTCGACCTGCACGAAGTCGGGCAGTTGTTCAACAGCATGTCCCCCCCGCCGCTGGACATGTACGTGCGCAAGTTCGATGATCCTGAGCAGCGATGCTGGAACTGCGAACCGGACGAGTACGACCCCAACACGGGCGAGTGCACCGCCGGCTGCGGTTGCGACCTGACCGGCGACGACCAGGATCCCAACGAGACCGTCATCACCGACGTCACCCTGGCCTGGGACACCTACTTCACCAACCAGCCTCCGGGCGGTTTCCTGCAGACCTGGAACACCGACTCGCTCGGCAACACCTTTCCCGGGCCGCCGTTGGCCAACGCCCGGTTCTTTTCGCTTTCGCTGCCGCAGGATGATACCGATGCCTGCGACGACCAGTGCCGCGTGTACAACCGCTGGTACGGCTGGTACGAGGAGGCCATGTGCATGCTGCCGATGCCCGGCACCACCGTCGCCTGCGGCGGCGCCTGGCAGGTGCCGCAGGGCATGAGCTCGGTGATCGCCTGGACCGGCTTCTACGGCCCGTCGTCGCGGCCGAAGATCTTCACGCAGACCGGCGACGTCTACCAGGCCCCCATCGGTGCCCGCATACTGGGTGAAGAGACCGAGGACCGCTTCGGCGCCTCTGTCTCGGCCGACGACACCTGGCTCTACATCGCGGCCCCCGAGCACACCGCGACCGCGCTCGACGTCCCGGCCCTGGGCAGCAACCGCAACGAATCCGGTGTGGTCTACATGTACCGCGTCAACACCCAGGGCTCCCAGCTCTGGATCGAGGACGGTGTCCGCCCGGATCCCAACGATCCCAACGGGAGTACCTTCGTTTCGCTGGCCTGGCCGTACGTCGACGTCGAAGACACCAGCCGCACCGACTACACCATGCCGGTGCCACACCAGTACATCATCGAGACCGTCGGCTCGGTGCGCGGCCGCGAGATAACGACCACCGTCACCGTGGACGCCACCACCTGTACGGCCGAGGCCACCACGGAACTCAGCGACGCTGAGAACTGGTACAGCTTCTATCCGTACCCGCCCAACACCGCCGGCTACTCGGTCGACCGTACGCCGCAGATCGTCGGCCCCCACGCCGGTGCCAAGCTCTCGTTCGTCAAGGCCATCGGCGATATCAACGGCGACGGC
>CAZRSM010000444.1:0-6363 GCA_964602755.1 uncultured Planctomycetales bacterium | reverse complement strand
CGCGGTTTTTCGAGATTGGTCCCCGGCGGGACGTGCTTGGGCGTGCCCTTGAAGGCCGGCTTGGGCAGCTTGATCTTCAGCGGCACCAGCTTCCGGCCGGTGGCCTGCTTCGTGGGCTTGACCGGTTGTTTGCCGGTCGGCTTGACGGGTTTGACCTGGCCGACGGTCGGCGCCGACAGCATCACGCCGGCCACCAGCACGACACAGAGGCGCAGCAGCGCGCGGTTGCCTTTGCAGTGGGTCATTTCAAATCGTCCCCTCGGTATCGGCCCCGCAGGCCGGATGCACTACTTCGCTCGTTTGGCCACCAGCGAGACAATCGTGTGCAGGCCCATCACCACCAGCAGCACGATCGCCAGAACCTCATGGACCTCGGCCGCTTCCTCGATGCCCTCGGGCGTCAGCCACGCCAGCATCGCGGCCAGCATCGGCAGCATTATAGCCCAACCCACCAGCAACCCGAGCCAGAACATGGCCCGCTGGGCGACGGTCACCCCGTTGTTGCCGGCCAGCAGCCGCCGACCCCACAACAGCCCCACGGCCGTCAGCGTGACCGCGAACAGCCCGGCACCGCCCAGGTGCACCAGCAGCATCCACTCCTCGGCTTCGTGGCCGAACCACTCTCCGCCCAGGCCGGTTACGGCCTGGACCACGATCGCCAGCGCCAGCAGCGCGTGCAGCAGCCGGTGGCAACACGGCTCGCCGGCGGACTCGGTGGCCTCGCCGCGGCCGGCGCGCCCGTTGCCCGGCGTCAGCCCGTCGAGCAGGCCACGCAGCAGCACGAGGCCGACAAGTGCCACACAGGCGATCAGCACCGCCTTGAAGACCGGCCGGCCGGCGAAGGCCTTGTTCCACAGGGCCATCTCGTCGTCCGGCTCGCCACGCAGCAGCAGGTTGGTCAGCGGCTTGTCGCCCGCCAGCTCAGCGGGGACGATGCTGCCGGCGAACAGCGGGCCGTCGTCGGTATGGCAATCGGTGCAACCGCCGGCACCCAACGCCTGCGAGGCCGGCCGCACGTCGTGCGCCAGCGGCCAGGTCACAGGCAGTCGCAGCGCCGTCGCCAGCGGCAGTTCGGCCGGCGCCGCGGACTCGTCATGTTCGTCTTCGTGCTCCTCTTCTTCCTCTTCGTGCTCTTCGCCCTCCTCGTGCTCTTCGACGATTCTGCTGAGCGTTTCGTAAACAGCCGCCGGGTCGAAGGCCACCTTGTGAAAGCTGCCGGCGAACTGGGCGAGCAATTCGTTCGGGGCGGCGGTGGGATCGGCCTTCGAGGCCGCGGCGTAGCGCTGCTGCAGTGTGGCCAGGTCGACCACCGCGCCGCGGTCGAGATAAGCGCTGGCCCAGGCTCCCAGGTGCGGGGCGATCTTGCCGTCGGCCCGCTCGGCCATCATGGGGCCGAAGAGCAGCGGCGGCTCGTGGTCGCTGCGCCCGCGTCTGGCCAGACCCAGCCCGTGCGCCCGCGCGGTCTGGAAGCGGCCGGCCTCGGCGACCGGTCGCGGTCCGCTGTGGCAGGCGGTGCAGGCGAGCTTCTCGAAGTGCAGCTCCGGGAAACCGTAGTGCTTCGGTCGCGGGGCACCGTAGCGCCCGCCGGCCGCCAGGCCCGGCGGCTCGGCCCCCTCGACGCCCAGGTGGCAGCCCCGGCACGAGAACGCCGCCCGCCACGGCTGCCCGGTGGCCTCGGCCTCGCCGTCGTAGCCGCGCACCATCTGGTGATCCATCATGTTGCGGTGGCAATCGACGCACGTCAGGCCCGCGGCCAGGTGTACGTCGCGCGGCTCGAGCATCTCCTCTAGCTCGTGCGCCTGGCCCACCTGACGGACGGTGTGACAGTAGTAGCAGCGCTCGTCCGGCGGACGTTTGGTAATCGCAAAGAACACGCGATTGTCGGCGTCGAAGCGCGAAAGGTCCCACTCGAGCTGCGGGCCGGCGGCGGTCGGGTTGTCGGGGTCCGGTTCGGCCAGCGGGTCGAAGTCGTCCGGCAGCTTGGCCGCTTCGCCCCGGACCACCGCCAGTCCCAGCGCCGCGGTCGCGGCCCAGCGGAAGTTCTCACGCTCGATCTGCCGGGCCCGCTCGGCGGGGTCGTAGCGATCGTCGGTGCTGTGGCAGATCATGCAGTCGATCTCCAACGGACCGGACACGCGCCAGCGGGCGGCGTGGGGTGACTTTTCGATCTGTTCGGGCGTCGGCTCGCCATAGCCGCCGCCCGGCAGATGCCGCCCGAAACGCTTGACCATCTGCCACGCGTCGAGACCCATCTGCCGGCTGGTAAGCGTCTGCCGCCAGCCGCGATCCGACACCGGCACGGCCAGTTCGAGCTGCTCGTCGACCAGCCACCACGGCTCGCCCCGCCGCTCGTCAGACTGCTCACGCGCGGTGAGGTTGAAGTGCCAGCCGTGGCTGATGGTGGCATACGGGTGGCACTTGCCGCAGGTCATGCGCGGCGAGTAGGGGCCGGCGGCCGGGTCGTTGGGGTCGATCACGGCGCCGTCCTCGTCGTAGAGGGTGAGCCGGTGGACGTAGGGCGTGCGGCTGTTGGCCTTGAGGGCGTTGCGTGGCTCGTCGCCGGAGGCCGGTCCGGCGGCGGTGCCCGGCACCGGTATCAGCGCAAGCAGCAGCGGCAGCTTTCGCAAGCAGTTGGTCATGGCCCGAACCCCTTTCCTGAAGCAAAGGGCAGTTTACATCATACCTCGAACTCGCCGGGCTTGAACTTGTACCTGCAGCCCGACTCGAGGGCTTCATTGGCCCGCAGTACCGAGACGCACGTCTCGAAGGCCACCTCGGGCGGGCAGGTCAGCGGCTCGCCGTCGCGGATGGCTTTGAAGAAGTTCTCCAGATGCAGCAGGCGCGAGTCCTTCCTGCTGGCCTCGAGCATGGCCTGGGCCTTGGGATCCTTCTTGCCCTCGGGCGTGAGCGTCTCGCCGATCTTCAGCTCGATCGCGTCGCGGCCCATTTTTTCGATCTTGTCGGCTTCGTCTTCCCACTCGCGCCGCTTGGCGGTGACCTCGCGCACCACGTAGCCGGTCTTGCCGTCGTCGGAGAT
The DNA here is from genome assembly GCA_964602755.1 of uncultured Planctomycetales bacterium. Lineage (GTDB taxonomy): Bacteria > Planctomycetota > Phycisphaerae > UBA1845 > Fen-1342 > JALSRY01. The sequence continues at coordinate 3,326 of CAZRSM010000444.1, read as the reverse complement.
CACCAGCGTGCCTTCGTCCCCCATGAACTGCTCGTAGAAGCCGCCCATGCTGGTGGTGTTGAGCACCTGGTACATGCCGCGTACCGGGCCGGTCGCCGTCTGCCACTCGTAGATGGTCTCGATGTTGTCGTACCAGTCGCGACCGGCCACGTCGGTGTAGTAGTCCAACCCGCCCGAAGCCAGCACCGCCCGGGGCGGCGATTCGAGAAACCAGTTGAAGATGTCGATCTGGTGCGAGCCGAGGTCGGCGATCGGCCCGCCGGAGTACTTGCGGTACCAGCGCCAGTTGCGCAGCTCCTCCATCGAGCCGTAGCCGTAGCGCTCGAGCGTTGCGGCATCCAGCGGATGCTTGCGGGGCCAGCCGCGTTCCAGGGCCCGCGTGCGGTTCCACTGGCCGTAAACATGCGTGATGCGGCCGCAGACCTGGTCCTTCTCGATCATCTTCAGCGCGTGCCAGTAGCGCGGCTGACTGCGGCGCTGGTGGCCGACCTGGCACAGCTTGCCGGTCTCGCGCGCGACCTTTACCAGCTCGGCGGCCTTTTCGATCGTGTTGGAGACTTCCTTCTCGCAGTAGACGTGCAGCCCGGCCCGCAGGCAGGCGGTGGCGTGCTCGACGTGCATCCAGTCGGGCGTGGCCACGATGACTGCGTCGAGGTCGCGCTCCCTGGCCAGCATCTCGCGGTAATCCTCGTAGACGTTGGCCTGGTGGCCGAACTTCTTGAGAATGTTGCGGGCATAGCGCTGGTGGTAGGGCCAGATGTCGCAAACCGCCACGAAGCGCACCCCCGGTATCTTGAGCGCCATCGTCATCAACAGACGCCCCTGGCTGCCTGGCCCGATGATGGCCACCTTCAGGTCGTCGGTGTTCCTGGGCGGCTCCTGGGCCAGGGCCGGCATCTGCATCAGCAGGCCGGTGGCCGCGGCGGCGGAAACGAACTCCCGGCGGGTGAGTTCCGGGCCGGCGGTGGGCTTCTCGCTTTGCATCCGTGGCATCCCTCGTCGAAGATACGCTGGCATCGGTGACGGCGCGCGACAGCGCGCACTTTATATGCCAGTCGGCGGCGGAGTCAAACCGGGAGTGGTCGTGAACAGCGTCGAACTGTCCATCGTGATCCCGGCCTACAACGAGGCCCGCCGCATCGGCAACACGCTCGCAGCGATCGCCGCCTTCCTGCGCCAGCGGCGCATCGCGGCCGAGCTGATCGTGGTCGACGACGGCAGCCGTGACGGGACCGCCGACGTGGTGCGCCGCCATGCCAGTGCCCTCGAGCTGAAACTGCTGACGCTGCCGCACAACTGCGGCAAGGGCCAGGCCGTGCGGGCCGGCGTGCTGGCCAGCCGCGGCCGAGCGGTGTTGATCTGCGACGCCGACCACGCGACGCCGGTCGACGAATACCCGCGCCTGCACGCCCGCCTCGTGGCCGGAGCCGACATCGCCATCGGCTCGCGCGACCTGCCCGGAGCGCGGCTCGAACCGCCCCAGCCGTGGCCGCGCCGCCTCGCAGCCTGGGCCTTCCGCGGACTGCGCCGCCGACTGCTGCTGCCGGATATCCGCGATACGCAGTGTGGCTTCAAGCTCTTTCGCGGCGACGTGGCCCGGCGGCTGTTCGCCCAGCTCACCACCAGCGGCTGGCTGTTCGATGTCGAAGTGCTCGGCCTGGCGCGCCGCGACGGCCTGCGCATCGCCGAGGTGCCGGTCCGCTGGCGCGACGACCGCGACAGCCGCGTGCGGCCCTGGGCCGAACTGCTGCCTACGCTGTGCGAGCTGCTGCGCCTGCGGCGGCGCCTGCGGCGTTAGACCGCGCCGAAATGTGCCAGGCTGCGCCGCTGTCCGCCACCCGGCGCGCAGCAATCTCCTGCAGCCGACTCGCTACTGACTGTTCGCATGGCGGTAGAGGATCAGTTGTCCCTCGGTGACGTGCGTCGGTGCCCACGTCTTGCCGCGGTTCTTGTTCAGGTAGGTATCGAGCTGGTATTCGATGCGCAGCGTGCGGCCCGGGCCGATCAGCGGCGTGGCGTCGGTCTCCCACGGCCGCACGACGTCGCCCGGCGCCCAGCCGGCGCGGTCGTATTTCCACGTCCCGCCCTGCGGCCGGCAGGGGTTGAGGTAGTTGTCGGTCTTCCACAGGACGTTGCGGAACGCCTGGCCGTTGATCCGCAGCGTGCGGCCCAGCGGCATGAACTCGCCGGCGTTGTCGGTGTTGGGCGACATGCCGTGGCCCGTGACCACGAGGCGGACCTTGGCGGCGACAGTCTGCGGATCCAGCTCGATCGTCCGCGGGACGTAGAACTTTTCCACCGGCTTGTCGGGATTGCCGATTTCGGGGGCGCCCGACCACAGGTTGACTACGCGACAGGCCAGCAGGTCGGCCGGGCCGGGGTAGAAGTCGAACTGCACCGTCACGACCCAGCCTTCGCCCTGCGTGTGGCAGACCTGTTGGATTCTGCGCTTGCCGCGCAAGAGCGGGCGGAAATCGCTCACGTCCACCTTCCACACGAACCCGCGATGATACGGCGTGATGTAGCGCAGCAGCTCGTAGCGCTGCCCGTCGTCGTCGAAGACCCAGACGCGGGCGATGCGGTCCCACGGGTCGAACCGCGTTTCGGGCTTGTCCAGCCGCAGCGTGCAGATGATGCGCCCGTAGCCGTCGGTATCGTCGGGAAACGCGACCTCGGCCTCGTTGACCGGATGCCTGGCGTCGTTGAGCTGGTGATCGATCGCCACGATGGTGGTCGGCGGCGCCGGCGGCTCGATTGGCTCGGCGCAGCGCACGGTCAGGTCGTCGATCAGCACGTCGCCGGCGGTTTCGGCGTTGCGCGCGCCAAAGGCCGGCCGGCCCACGTAGGCCGTCATCGCGGGGATGAAGTAGCGCTGGTAGATGGGGATGTCGTCGATCCAGACGCTCACCTCGGCCCCGCCGACGACGAACTCGATCCGCACCCGCACGGCGTGCGGCGTTTCGTCGCGAAAATCCATCGGCGTGACACGTTTGACGATCTCGCGCCCGTCGAAATGCAGCGACAGCTCGTGCTGCGGGCGGTCGTAGACGTTGCCCGAGCCGCGGAACGGGTCGCGGTTGGGCGGGTCGAGCGCATCGAAGCCCACCGCGAACGAGCCGGGGATGCTCGGTTCTTCCCACTTCTCGACCTGCGGCGCCGGCCCCTCGCGGCCGAAGCGGTTCACGTCGAGCCAGGCCAGGCCGGCCCCCTCGGTGCCGGTGTTCATGATGAGCGTAAACGAGACGTCGATCACCCGCCGAGGCGCTTCGGCCGGCGCGGGGAAGGCCACCGATGCCACCGACTGGTACCACGATTCGAGCAGGTAG
>CAZRSM010000443.1:0-1942 GCA_964602755.1 uncultured Planctomycetales bacterium | reverse complement strand
CTGGCCTTGAAGTAGCGGTTGTTGACGCTGCGCAGTTCGAGGTGGTAGGCGTGCCCGTCCTGCTCGAGCTGCGCCTCGCCGAATCCGGTCATCGAGTGGATCATGGTCGCGGCTGCCTCTGACGCGCGACGCTCTGGTCGCCGCTCCGGCCCGCTGTCGGCCGCCTCACCAGACATCTGGCTGATGCAGGTCGAAGATGCCGGGCGTCTCGCCGCCGCCGGCCGGCTGGGTGTCGTCCTGCTGCTGGGCCGGCTGCTGCTGGCTTTCGCCGGCGGCCGGCTGTTGCGTCTGGCTTTCGCCTTCGCCGGCGGCCGGTGCGGGGGTGGGGGCCGCTGGAGCAGGTGCGGGGTTCAGGCCGGGAGCGGTCGGCGGCACGAATACGAAGTTGAGGAAGACCGCGAAGACCAGCAGCAGCCCGGCCAGCACGATCGTGGCCCAGGTCAGCACGTCGCCGGTCTTGGCGCCGAAAGCGGTGTGGCCGCCGGTACCGCCGAAAGCGCCCGACAGGCCGACGCCTTTGCCGCGCTGAAGGAGGATGACGATCATGGTGACGACCGCCAGGAAGGCGAACAGAGCCGCCAACAGCGGGTGATACCAGGCTGCGAGAAGCATGATGTTCATGGTCCTGATCTTGCTGCGTGCTCGTGTGCAGGCGAACTCCCGGGGCGCACCTGCGGCCCGCAAGGCCGCGGCGGGCCGACGAATTGCGGCAGTATACGCCAACTAGCCGACCGCTGCCAGCGCCTCGCGGATGATTCCGGCGAAGCTCTCGACCTTCAGACTGGCCCCGCCGACCAGGGCCCCGTCCACGTCGGGCTGGCCGACCAGCTCACGGGCGTTATCGGGCTTCACGCTGCCGCCATAGAGTATCCGCACCTCCTGGCCGACCGGCCCCAGCAGACGCACCAGCTCCGAGCGGATATGCGCGTGAGCCTCCTGGGCCTGTTGCGGCGTGGCGGTATGGCCGGTGCCGATGGCCCAGACCGGCTCGTAAGCGATCACCAGTTCGCTGGGCTGCTCGCAGCTCACGCCCACCAGGCCGGCGGTGAGCTGGAAGGTCAGCACGTCGAGCGTCTGCTCGGCCTGCCGCTCGGCCAGCGTTTCGCCAATGCACAGAATGGGCGTCAGGCCCACGCCGCGGGCGGCGCGCAGCTTCAGGTTGATGATCCGATCGTCCTCGAGGTGGCCGATGGTGTGACGCCGCTCGCTGTGGCCGATGATGACGTAGCGGGCGCCGGTCTCGGCGATCATCGCGGGGGCGATTTCGCCGGTGAACGCGCCCCGCGGCTCGTGGTAAACGTCCTGGGCGCCCAGCACTATCGGGCTGCCGTCGCAGGCCCCCGCGACCGGCAGCAGGTAGACCGCCGGCGGGCAGACCGCGACCTCGAACCCCGACGGCAAATCCAGCTTGGCCAGCTCGGCCTTGAGGCCCTCGACCAACGCCCGCCCCTCCGTGAGATTCAGGTTCATCTTCCAGTTGCCGGCTATGAGTGTCTGACGCATGGCGGCTCCTTGTCTCGTTACGCTGATCATCGGTAACGCCACTAGGGCGCAGTGAACGGGCAAACGGGCGATTAGTCAAATGAGAGGCACTCAGGTACGAAGCAACAGAGGCACTGAGATACAAAGGGACGCAGGGCCGCAGGGAGAGGGATTGAGGGAACAGGGATTGAGGGATTGAGGGGATGCATCCGGCTGGCGGCGCGGCTGTCCGCAGGCGGCTTGTATCCGCCGGTTTCGACCCCCCCCTGTGGTCCCTGGAAGGGGGGACGGTCGGGAGGAGAGGGACGCAGGGACGAAGGGATAGGCGTCCTTGGCGGTTCCCTTGGCGTCTTGGCGGTTCCCTTGGCGTCTTGGCGGTTCCCTTGGCGTCTTGGCGGTTCCCTTGGCGTCTTGGCGGTTCCCGTGGCGGCTTGGCGGTTCCGTTGGCGGGTTGGCGGTG
>CAZRSM010000442.1:0-3255 GCA_964602755.1 uncultured Planctomycetales bacterium | reverse complement strand
GCGCTTCGACGTGGTCATATCCGACCTCTCCGACCCCATCGAGGAGGGACCGAGCTTCAAGCTCTTCACGCGCGAGTATTTCGAGCAGGTCAAGGGCGTAATGGAGCCGGGCGGCGTGTTCGTGGTGCAGGCCGGTCCGGTTTCGCCGGCCGAGATGCGGCTGCATTGCCGACTGGCCAGCACGCTGCGGGCGGTCTTCGCCCATACGGCGTCGCTTACCACTTACGTGCCGACGTATGCCGCCCCGTGGAGCTTCATCCTGGCCGGCGACCGCGAGATCGACAGCAACCCCGATCCCCAGGCCGTCGACCGCCTGCTGGCCGAACGGCTGGACGGTTCGCTGCGCATGCTCGACGGCGTGGCGCTGCGCGGGCTTTACAGCCTCCCCAAGCACCTGCGCCAGGCTATCGCACAAGAGACCGAGGTATACACGATCGAGCATCCGCCGCGCTTCTTCGGCAAGGGGCAGCTCGGCCAGTAGACGTTGTTGGGCAGCGCTGGACGCCACCGGCGAGCATGGCTGGCCCGCGCCGGCCCATACGCATTTCGCACCCAGGGAGCCACCAGCATGCAGAAGCAGGTACCACACGAGCGGGCGTTGGAGCGGCGTTACCCGGAATCGATCGCCATCGCGATCGCCAGGGACCCGCAGGGCAAGTACAACCCGATCACGCTGGGCTGGCTGATGCTCACCTCGCACGAGCCGCCGATGCTGGCCATCGCGGTGGGCACGCAGCGTTACTCGGCCGAGGCCCTTCGCGCCGCCGGCGAGTTCGTCGTGGCCTTCCCGTCCGAGAAACAGGCCGACGAGGCGCTGCTTTTCGGGACCAAGTCGGGCCGCGAGCTGGACAAGCTGGCGGCGGCGGGCACGCAGACCCAGCCGGCCACGGCCATCGACGGCGTGCTGATGAGCGCGGCGGTGGCCAATTTCGAGTGCAAGCTGGTTTCCGAGCACCTCACGGGCGACCATATCATCTTCGTGGGGCAGATCGTCGCGGCGCACGTCAACGAGGACGCTGACCTGGGCCGCCTGTTCTCGCTGGGCAACGAGCGTCTGGGCGGCGTGCGGCCGGCGTGAGCAGACGTGTCGGGCAAGGCCCGCGCGGCAATACCCGGAGCGGTCGCGCGGCGACTGCCTCCGCAGCAAGCAGGCCGGAGAGCCAGCCGATGGCCACCAAACGCGGGACCAAGAGCCGTAAGGCGCGACGCGCTGCGCAGCGGGCGCCGGCTGCGCGTGATCACATCGTGGTCAGCGGGGCGCGCGTGCACAATCTGCGCAACATCAGCCTGGCCATCCCGAAGCGGCAACTGGTGTGCTTCACCGGCGTCTCGGGCAGCGGCAAGAGCAGCCTGGCGTTCGATACGCTGTATGCCGAGGGGCAGCGGCGTTACATCGAGTCGCTCAGCAGCTATGCCCGGCAATTCATGGGCGAGCTGCCCAAGCCCGACGTCGACCAGATCAGCGGCCTGGCGCCGTCGATCTCGATCCAGCAGAAGACCAGCGGCTGGAACCCGCGCAGCACCGTGGGCACGATCACGCAGATTCACGACTATCTGCGGGTGCTCTACGCCCGGGCCGGAACGTCGTACTGCCCGCAGTGCCAGCGGCGCATCACGGCCCAGAGCCGCCAGCACATTCTCCAGCAATTGCTCGAGCTGCCCGCCGGCACGCGCTTCCTGCTGCTGGCGCCGCGCGTGCGCGGTCAGAAGGGCGAATACAAGGACCTGTTCGCCGAACTGCTGGCGCAGGGCTTCGCGCGGGCCCGCGTCGACGGCCGGATCATCGAGCTGAGCGATCCGCCCGAGCTGGACCGCTGGCGCCGCCACGATATCGAGGTGGTAGTCGACCGGCTGGTGATCGCAGACAACGTGCGGCCGCGGCTGGCCGAAGCGCTCGATCTGGCGCTGGAAGTCGGCCAGGGCACCGCCATCGCCATGCTGCTCGACGACGCCGGCGGGCGCGACCTGCTGCTGTCGGCGGGCTTCGCGTGCACGGCGTGCGGCCTGAGCTTCGACCCGCCCGCGCCACAGATGTTCAGCTTCAACAGCCCGCAGGGCATGTGCGATTATTGCGACGGCCTGGGCACGCGGTATGACTTCGACCCCGAGCTGCTGATCCCCGATCCGCGCAAGTCGCTGCTGGATCCGTGCATCGCCGCCTGGCGCACGCCGCCCGGACGCTGGCGCCGCCACATTTACCAGGGGGTGGCCGAATACCTGGGCGTCGACCTGGACCAGCCCTGGCAGGACCTGCCGGCCGAGGCCCGCCAGGCGCTGCTCTACGGCACCGGCGAGACGCACATAACCTTCGAGTGGCACGGACGGCATGGCGTCTGGAAACACGGCGGCACGTTCGAGGGCATCATCGACGAGCTCCACGCCGCCTATCGCAAATCGACCTCGGCCATGGTGCGGCGGTTCTACGAGCGCTTCATGCGCACGCAGCCGTGCCCGCAGTGCGGCGGCGCACGGCTCAAGCCGCAGGCCCTGGCGGTGCGGCTGCGCGGCAAGCTGCCCGGGGCCGGCGGACGCCTCAAGAAGTGCGAGCTGAACATCGACGAGCTTTGTCGGCTCTCGATCGCGCGGGCGCTGGAGTTCATGGAGCACCTCGAGTTCGACGCGGTGGGCTGGAAGATCGCCGAGGAGCCGCTCAAGGAGACCATCGCCCGGCTGCGTTTCCTGGTCGACGTGGGGCTGGATTATCTGACGCTAGACCGCGCGGCGCCGACACTCTCGGGCGGAGAATCGCAACGCATTCGCCTGGCCAGCCAGATCGGCTGCGGACTGGTGGGCGTGCTGTACGTGCTCGACGAGCCCAGCATCGGCCTGCACCCGCGCGACAATCGGCGACTGCTCGATTCGCTCAAGAAACTGCGCGATATGGGCAACACCGTGATCGTCGTCGAACACGACCGCGACACCATGCTGGCGGCCGACCGGATCGTCGATTTCGGCCCTGGACCGGGTGTGCGCGGCGGCGAGGTGGTCGCCGAGGGAAGCGTCGACGAGATAGTGCGCTGCGAGCGGTCGCTCACCGGTGCCTACCTGGCCGGACGCGAGGAGATCCCCACGCCCGCCACGCGCCGTCCGGTCAGGCCGCCCAAACGGCGCAACCGTCGGGCGACTCAGTCGATGTAGCGTCGCACGCCGAGCTGGCCGTAGATGCACAACACCTCGTGCGGCCGGATACCCAGCGCACCGGCCACCTCGCCTGCCGGCAGCTCGTCGCCCAGCAGCAGCACTTCGTCGCCGACG